>SYKJ01000102.1 GCA_005798205.1 Bacteroidota bacterium
ACATCTAAATTTAAGCCAAAAGAATCAATCATTTTCTTGATTAATTGTCGTGTTGGATTTTCGTCGTCTACAATGAGAACTTTTTTATTCATTTTTTACAATTTAAAGTATATTATTCAAATTTAAGAGGAACTTTTATAATAACCTCTGTTCCAATCTCTTTACTTTCATCGGCATCCTTAATTATCAAAGAACCTTTTGTTTTAAATTTTTGATTAATTATTCTAATGCGTTCACGTGTAATATCAATTGCCATACTTGTATGAGCTTTAATTTTTTGCACTTTTCTAGAAGCTTTCCGTCCAACTCCATTATCCAAAATAACTATTTGTAAAATATCTCCAAGTTCAGAAATTTGAATACTTATCTTGCCTTTTTCAATTGTATGTAATTGACCGTGCTCAATGGCATTTTCAATGAATGGTTGCGTTATCATTGGTGGTAAGAGGACTTGTTTAACGAGCAACTCTTGATCAATAATTAATTCGTATTCAAAACGATCCTCAAACCGCATTTTTTGAGTCGTTAAATATTTTTCTATAATCTCAACTTCTAATTCAAGTGGGATAAATTCCTTCGATGAATTTTCCAATATAAGTCTTATCAGTCTGGAGAAATTAACGAGAAATTGAGAGGATTTCTCAGGCTCATGAGTATAAATATAACTTTGAATTCCTGACATTGCATTAAAAATAAAATGAGGATTCATTTGAGAACGCAATAGAGATTGTGACATCTCTGATTCTTTTTGGCTTTGCTTTAGTTTATTTTGACGATTTCTAAAAATTAAAAAAACTAAAATTACAATTAAGAAAAAGACCAGTAATAAAACAATTAAAAGATTTCTGGTCATTTCAATTTTAACCATTTCTTGCGTTTGAATCGATTTTTTTTGTTTTGAAATAAGTATTTCCCTTTCCTCACGTAAATTTGACTCCGTCAATTGTAAGACTTTGCTTCCATCTTTTGTAATTGAACTTTTTTCAATAACAGCTAAATATAAACTCTGATAATACAAAGCTTGGTTTAAATCTCCTTTCTTAGAATATGCTTGTGATAACAATTTATAACTTTGGGATGATGCTATTTGATCTAAATTTTGCGCATTTTCAAATGCTCTTTCGCAATAAAAAACTGCTTGATCAAGTTCTCCTTTTTTTAAATAAACTCTTCCAATATTTTGATAAATCAGTTCGATTTCGTTTTTATCTTCAGGACTTTGCAAATAGGTTAATGCAGCATTAAAGTAGTTTTTCGCTTGATTAAAATCTCCTTTATTTGTGGCCAATTCACCTAACAAATTAAGACAAATACCTAAACTTTTGTTGTCCTTAAATTTTATGAGTTCTGAGTAGGATCCTTCTATTAAATCAAGCGCTTTACTTTGCTTATTCGTTGTAAAAAGAAGTTTTGCAGATAAAATATTTAAAATTGCATTAGCTCTGAAATCTTTTAATTTTAACGCTAGGGTCTGGGCTTTATTTAAGTACAAATTCGACTCAAAATTATTCCCTACTTTTAAAGAAATTTCAGCGATAGAACTATATGCTAAGAGCATAAAGTAATTATTATCCAATTCTCTTGAAATACTTAAGAATTCGAACTCTTTATTGACTGCATCTACATAATTTTGATAAAAAATAAAAACGCGTGCTTGATGATGAAATGCTTTGGCAAGCGACTCTTTTGAATCGGATCGTTTAGCATACATTGAGGCTAAGTCTGCGTAATAAATAGCTGAATCCTTAAATTGCGAAAACATCATAACCAAAGATCTATCAATGCAAGCTTCTGATATAAGACGATTAATTTTAGTTTGTTTTGAGGCGTTCAAATGTCTAAGAGAAAGATTTGAAACATTTAAATCTTTTTTATAAAGCCCGTACGATATGGCTAAATGCTTTTGAAAACGAAGCATTTCAATATTCGTAATTTTTTTTGAAGCAATATTTAATTCATAAGCGTTAATAAAACTTGCTATATCTCCTAAATCTAAATAGGCTGCTGCAACATAGAGGCACAATGACACTTTTAGCTCCTCAGAATTTGACTTGAGGGCCTCTTTGCTTAAAAGCTCAATAGATTCAACCCATTTTTCTCGGTTTGTGTATGAATAATAAAGATGAAGCTCGATTAATTTTTCACTCTTTATTTTTGGGGTTTTAGAGGAATTTATTTGTTCAAGTAAAATTTGGTCCTTGCTTTTAGCAAAAATAGATGCTGGAACGATTAGGATTAAACATAAAATAAGTAAAGTATTAATTCCTTTAAACATGAAACTAAGTTAAACAATTACTTGATTAGCAAAACGCTTGAATAAAACAAAATAATTAACTCGCTATAAATTTGCTTTTACAAACGAGAGTGAGTAAAATATCCCCAAATTATATTTAGTTTTATTCTGAAATAAAAAAATGACTGAAGATCGAATTATTCTTGGAATTGACCCTGGGACAAGCGTTATGGGTTATGGCCTAATTCAAGTAAAGAATGGAAAATTGTCTATGCTAAATTTTGGAATCATTCAATTAAATAAATTAGCCAATCAACCTGAAAAGTTAAAACGAATTTTAGATCGTTTAAATGGATTAATAAGTGAATTTAACCCTGACGAAATGGCAATAGAAGCTCCATTTTTTGGTAAAAATATTCAATCCATGTTGAAATTAGGGAGAGCTCAAGGGGTTGCCATTGCATCCTGCTTAAATCACAATATTCCTTTTGAGGAATATGCTCCAAGAAGAATAAAACAAGCGGTCACTGGGAACGGTAACGCTTCAAAAGAACAAGTTGCTGCAATGCTTAAAAAATTATTGAATTACGATGAGAACCCTAAATATCTAGATGCTACAGACGGTTTAGCAGTAGCCGTTTGTCATTATTTTTCCAAAGGGGTTGGGGAACATAACAAAGGAGGTGGAGGAACTTGGAAAGGTTTTTTATCTAAAAACCCAAATAGAGAGAAGAAATGAAAGTTATCAATATTTACACCGATGGCTCTTCTCGTGGAAATCCTGGTCCCGGTGGATTTGGTGTTATTTTACAATTTGGAACGCAAAGTAAAGAGCTTTCAGAAGGTTTTCGCCTCACAACCAACAACAGAATGGAACTTTTAGCTGTGATATTTGCTCTCGAAAATTTGAAAACAAATAAATATCCTATTAATATTTACTCGGATTCAAAATATGTAATTGACTCAATTAGTAAAAAATGGATTTTTAACTGGGAGAAAAAGAATTTTAAAGGAAAGAAAAATTCTGATTTATGGCGAAGATACCTTGAGATTCATGCTAAATTTAACTTGAATTTTATCTGGGTAAAAGGGCACGATGGACATCCTGAAAATGAGAAATGTGACCAGTTAGCAGTTGAAGCTGCAATTAACCATCCTAAAAATAGAGACATTTTTTTTGAGGAAGAGAATAAATCAGAACCCAGTTAACGAATCAAAGTAATGAAATCTGTTTTATCAAATTCAGTTCCTCCGCTTAACTTACCTTTTAATCTATAAAAATAAACACCATCTTTACAATCCTCTCCACCTGTTGACTTTCCATCCCATAAAAACTCAGGAAAATCAGGATCTCTCTCTTTTTCAAAGACAGTATTTCCCCATCTATTCATAACTGTAAAAACATAAGATGAAAAATAATCAGCATCTAATTCGAAAAAGGGATTTTCATCATCTCCATTGGGAGTGAAAACATTTGGTAAAACTGGAACAATATCTGGATTGATATTTATATCAACACTAAAAGTACTTGTGCAACTGTCGTTTTCAATAGTTAGGGTAATTGTGTAAGGTTGAACGAGTGGGTAAGATGTTGTTGGCGGATTTTGAAGAGTTGAAGTTGATCCGTTACCAAAATCCCAAGACCAACTTGTAATTGGCAAACTAGTTGAAGAAGATTGATTAACAATTGTTACAGTTTCATTTAAATTTACTGGATTTGGACTAGCGCTAAATAAAGCGTTTAACCCAAAAGCATTTGAGACTGTAATTGGGGGAGCTGGATAAACAACAGCACATCCTGCAGCGTCTGTCAAAGTGACATTTGGAGCGTAAACACCTGGATTGTAAACATAATCAAAACTCAAAGCAGAATTAGTTGAACCATCACCTAAATTCCAAAGAGCGGAATTGATATTACTTTGATTATTGATATAAAAACTAGCTGTTTGAGTACATGCGTCGTAATTCAACAAAGGAATACCACTTGGACCTCCAACAGTTAGGTAATCCGAAAGTAGCGTATCATCTGAGCAGCCATATTCATCTGTAATTGTAAGTGAAAGATCGTATATCCCGGGAAAAAAATAGGTATTAGATGGGTTTTGTAAGCCCGATTGGTTTCCATTACCAAAATCCCACAGCCAAGTATTAATTGTACCATAGGAAGTTGATTCATCTACAAAGTCACCTGTAATTGGTGGGCAGGCAACTGAGTTAGGTAAATTTTCTATAAAATCAGCAGTTGGAATAGATGTTGTAAATGAAATTGAAATAGTATCCTTACACCCGTTGTTGTCAGTAGCAATTAATATTAAATTATGAATTGCGCTCGTTTGTCCTGGTGCTAAATTTTGTTCAATATAAGGCGTATTTGGATTTAAATCTGTAGATAGCGTATCTGCATTGGTAGAGTCTATATACCATTCATAATCAACTGGGGTTAAGCCAACTGATAAATTTTCAGTATTAAGAATTGTACCATTACAAAAAATATTATCCAAAGTAAAAAAAGCATTCGGTTTTGTTAACGTTATTTCTTTTGTAGAAGAACTAGAACAGCCAAAAGTATTATAAGCTGTCAAAGTAGTTACATAAACCCCTTCACCAACAAATGTATGCGTTATTGGCGTTTCAGGATTTGCAATGGTTGGATTTGGAACAGGTGAAGTAATTACATCTGGACTTCCATCAGTAAACGACCAGCTAAAATAATCCAATGGGGTAGTATTGGAAAAAATATTTTGAGTCAAATTTAAGAACGTTACTAAGTGGGGGGAACATCCACCCTCATCTGCCGCTGGTGTCGATATTACAGCAAATGGAGGTGCTATTGCTTTGATTTGAAGGTTTGAAGAATTGTCACAGCCTACATCATTTGTTACGACTAAGCTAATTGTATAATTTCCTGAAGCGGGGTAAACATAAGTAGGATTAGGACCATTATTAACAAAATTTGTATTTCCCATATTATAAACCCATGAATTTATCGCATGCGAACTCCAGGAATCACTCAAATCTGTTAATTGGAGCGTGTCTCCGACACAAATTGAATCGTTGGGTATAGAAAAATCAGAGTTGATTTGTGAAACAAAGAAAAATTGCGTGGTAGTATCACTACAGCCAGTTGTGAAATTATTTATGACCTGTTGAATTTCATAAGTTCCATAATTCGCATAGGTATGAGTTGTACTTCCTAAATTTAAATCATCTAGTTGGGCATTAGCTAAAACCGTATTAGGAGAGCCATCTCCCCACTGCCATATCATTTGAACATCATCACTTAAAAGTCCGTGAACAGAAGTGTCAGTTACTACAGCAATTGCAGCTGATAATGGAAGGTTACAAATAAGGTTTGTGTCTAAATCAAAGAAAGCAACAGGAGCATTTACATAAACCATTTGCGGTATAACAAGCGTATCACTACAACCTAAGTATTCAACTACTAAAGAAACATCGAAATATCCGGAATCTGAGGTAAACTGATAACTTGGATTTTGATCTGTGGATGTATTATCATCGTTAAAATCCCAAAAATAAGTTATTAGCGTAGAATCAGGATTTGCAGGACTAACAACAACAGAGGAAGTAAATTCAAAATCAGTTTTGATACAATTTACAGTAGTATCTACTGTAAAATTTATGCTATTTACTTGACCAACAGAAACAAAATCATCAATAAGTGTTGTTCCTGAACAACCAGACTGGGTTGTAACTGTTAATGAAACATCATAGAATCCTAGCGCATAATTTTGTGGTGGTGGATTTTGTCCTAAGAAAGTTTGACCATTTCCAAAATTCCAATTCCATGAAGTAATAGGATTATTAGCTGATGGTGGTGTTGATATATCGCTAAATTGAACAGTGAGGGGTGCACAACCATTTTCAAAATCAGCAGAAAAAAGAGGAGCTACATTAGTAATTGTAATAAAATTTGGAATGGTACTCGTTCCAGTGCAACCTACCGAAGTGGTAACAGTTAATGAAACTGTGTAACTTCCATTGGAGTTATACACTTGAGCAGGTGGATTTTCTAGATTTGAAGTTAAACCGTTACCAAAATTCCATAGGAAAGTTGCCCCCCCTGTTGTTGTATTATTGAAAGAAATCGAGGCAGGAGCACAATTGCTATTTATTGGAGCTACAAATGTGGGTATTGGGCTTGCCTGAACAATTATTTGTTGAGATGCACTAGCCGTAAGCCCTGTAGCTGTTGTTGTAAGAAGGGTTACATTATAAGTACCAGCATTAGTGAAAGTATGAGAAGGATCCTCTAAAGTTGAGAAGGTGCTATCTCCGAAATTCCATAAATAAGTAAGAGGGGCAACTCCTCCACTTGAGGTATTTGTAAAATTGTTTGTTCCTCCAAGACATAAACTAGTTGGGTTTGAAGAGAAACTTGCATTAGGAACTTGCGAGAAAGAAAAAAAACTCAGAAGTAAGAATACAGAAAGAATAATTTTTAACATACTTTGATAATAAAATTTAATTGAGCAAATATATCTATTTTAAGACTATTAACAATTAAATAAAGTTGCAAGTATTTAAAAAAAAATTAGCATTTTTTTAATATACCAGTAGTTGAATAACCAGGAACTAAAGCTATTGTGCTAACACTGCCACCGTAACTTCTTACCTCTTTTGATCCAACAATATATTTTGGGTGAGTTAAAAGTGTTTCATTCTCATCGTAATCTGCACCTTTAACAAGAATATCTGGCTCTATGAATTTTATAAGTTCCAGAGGTGTTTCATCGTTAAATAGTAGAACTAAATCAACAAAACCAAGTGCCGCAACTAATAGCATTCTTGCGTCTTCAGGATTAATGGGTCTATTTTCTGCTTTATTTAATTTTCGTATTGACTCATCACTATTAAGGGCAACAATCAATCGAGTTCCTTTATCTGCTGAAGCAGATAAATAGTTGACATGTCCTAGGTGAAGTATATCAAAGCAGCCATTTGTAAAGCAAACTTTCTCACCTTTTAATTTCCATGCAGCCATTAATCTTTTTGCTTCTTCTTTGGAAACTATTTTTGTTTGAATAAATTCAAATCTTGTCATTAGTAAATCATTTATGCCAATAAATTTGTTTGCTCATTAGGAAAAACAAGTGATGGTTTAAAGTTTTTTGCTAATTCAAAATCCATCAATGCATAGCCAATAATAATTATTACATCATCAACTGCTGCTCGTCTTGCGGCAGGCCCATTCAAACATATTGTTCCAGAATTTCGTTTCCCCTTTATGACATATGTTTCAAGACGCTCACCATTATTAAGGTTTACAATTTGAACACGCTCGCCCTCTATTAAATTTGCAGCATCCATTAATGATTCATCAATTGTGATCGATCCAATATAATTTAGATCAGCTTGCGTGATTTTTACACGGTGAATTTTGGATTTTAAGATTTGGATTAGCATAGTAAAAAATTGATTTCAAAATTAAATCAAATTAATTAATTAGAGAAGAATATTATCAATCAAACGCACATTATTACAATGCGCTGCAATACAACAAACTTTTGGAGTTCTCCAATCCTCGGCAGTTTCAAGTGTTTTCTCATCCACAATTTCCAAATATTCGAGTTCTAAATCACCAGATTTGAAAAATTCTTTTGCTGCTATTGTTAAAGATGGAGGATTCATTATCAACTTATTGCCTGCAACAAACAACAATGTTTCATAAATTATTAAGGCCGATTCCTGTTCCTTTTTGTTTAACCTAGCATTTCGACTACTCATCGCTAACCCTGACGCTTCTCTTAATGTTGGACATGCTATAATTTCAATAGGAAAATTGTAATGAGGAACCATTTTTTTAATAATTGCTAATTGCTGAAAATCTTTCATCCCAAAATAGGCTTTACATTCACCAATTATTTTAAAAAAATTATGAACCACATGAACTACTCCATTAAAATGTCCTGGACGATATTTGCCCTCCATAATAGAGTCAAATCGACTGAAATCCATCGGAACAAAACAATCATTAGACGGATACACTTCCGCTATTTCTGGTAGAAAAAGTATGCAATTCTGTTTGTTAGAGAGTAATAATAAATCAGATTCAAGTGTTCTTGGGTACTTAGCTAAATCCTCATTACTATTAAATTGAGTTGGGTTGACAAAAATACTTATAACAGCAAAATCGTTTTGCGATAAGGCAGTAGTTAATAGAGATAAATGACCAGCGTGTAGAGCGCCCATTGTTGGAACGAAACCAATCGAACATTGTTGGTTTCTAAATTTATTTAACAATGCTTCAAGCTCTTTTGCTGAAGAAACTATTTTGATTTCAGACATTTGGATTACTTAAATGCAAGACAAAGCTATTACTTTTTACGAAAGTTCATTTAAAATCCGTAATTTTGCATTCCATATTAATTCAAACAATGGAAAAAAAGAAAGTTCTATTTATAAATCAAGATATTTTTCCTTTTTCACCTAAAACTGAAATATCTTCGACTGCAAGACGCTTGCCACAAATTACGCAAGAGGCAGGTAAAGAAATTCGAGTGTTTACACCACGTTTTGGTTCAATTAACGAACGTCGCCACCAATTACACGAAGTGATCCGACTTTCAGGATTGAACATTTGTATAGATGATAATGATCATCCATTGATCATAAAAGTAGCTTCTCTTGCAGCAGCTAGAATGCAAGTTTATTTTATTGATAACGAGGAGTACTTTAAAAGAAAAACAAATTTACAAGATGAAAAAGGTAAATTTCATCCTGATAATGACGAAAAATCAATGTTTTTTTGCCGTGGTGTTTTAGAAACAGTTAAAAAATTAGGTTGGCAACCAGATGTTATTCATTGTAATGGTTGGATGACTGGAATGATGGCTCTTTACATAAAACATATTTACAATAAAGACCCGCATTTTAAAGATACCAAAGTTGTTTACAGCTTTTACAACGACCGATTCGAAACATGGAATAAGCGTTTCAATGAAAAATTACTTTTCGAGGGCTTTCCAAAAGAGGTGGCAGATAAATTTGAAGATACAAGTTTTTTAAATATCTCAAGAGTTATAACTGAGCATTGTGATGGGGTTAATATTGCAGTTGAAAATTTGGCGCATGATTTACGTGAAATATTTGATGCCTCAGATTGCCACAAAATGGATTATGGAAATGAAGAGAATCAATCAAAAGAATATTCGCTCTTTTTTGATAGGGTTATTGAAAATGTTTTAGCCTAATTTCGGATGTGTATTTTAAAGAAATTCATTCTTTTTTCAATTTTTTTCTCGTGTGTAATCTTTTCATCCTGTAAAAAGAAAGATTCGCTTGTCGGTAAAGGAGTTTTAAATCCTGAAGACTATTTAAATGGTATTACAACAGATACTTTTGATTTAGAAACATACACGATTGCTGAGGATTCAACAATCACTTCAAATCCTCCAAATACCGTTTTAGGAAGTTACAAGGATCCAAAATTTGGTGGCTTTGATGCATCTTTTTATACCCAATTTCGTTTGGTGAGTATCAATCCAGATTTTGGAGATCCGAACCAAATTATTATAGATTCTTTTGTGCTCGCTCTTAAATATGTTGGATATTACGGGGATTTAAGTCCACAGACATTTGAAATTTATCGATTAAATGAAGATTTAAATAGTGATTCAACCTATTACTCATTTTCTGAAAAAGGGGTAAAATCATCTAATTTAGTTCCATTTGGAATGGGAACAATTACACCAAAACCAAATCAAGTTACAATAGTTGGAGGCGATTCTTTAGATGCACAACTGAGAATTCATGTTGATACTAATTTTGCGCGCTTATTAATTGAAGAATCAAATAGTGGGACAAGCTTTTCTTCAAATGAAGCCTTTTTAAATTTTTTCAAAGGATTTTATATTAAAACAAATAACAATTCGCAAGGAAGCGGATCTGGGGCAGTTTTTTATTTTAATTTGAATGATGCAGCATCAAAACTCACTATGTACTTTCACTCTGCTGGTGTTAGTAAATCTTATGATCTACTGATGAATTCAACTTGTGCAGATTTTACGCGTATCAGCATTAATAATTCTGGAACAAATGTCTCCAATGTTCTTCAAAACCAATATTTAGGTAATACAGAATTTTATGCTCAGGCATTTAAACATCGCGCTATTGTGAAAATTAAACACATTGATGCTCTACCTAAAAATACAATTATTCATAAGGCATCTTTAACACTTCCCATACAATATCAAACAGGGTATCGATTTAAGCCAGGAGTGAATGTTTCTGTAGCTACAAAGTTAAAAAGTACGGATCAATATTTCACTAGTTTGGCAACATTAGGAAATTATGAGGAGTATGAAAAACACTTTAGAATTGATGTAAGAGATTATTTTCAAGCAGTTTTAAAAGGCGATATTGAAAATACAGGCCTCGTTATATCACCACGCTATTTTATTAATTCTGCTGAAAGAATTATTTTCAATGGAAAAAACACTACGAATAAGAAAAAACCTCAACTAGTAGTAACCTATACAACTTTTTAATTATGTGCGGAATCGTTGCATATATTGGTTCAAAAGAAGCATATCCTATACTAATTAAAGGTTTACTAAGACTTGAATATAGAGGATATGATTCCAGTGGAATTGCTCTATATGATAATGGAAAATTAAACATCTATAAGAAACAAGGAAAAGTTTCAAATTTAGAAGATTTTACAAATGGAAAAAATATACAAGGAACTTTAGGAATTGGCCACACGCGCTGGGCAACACATGGTTCTCCAAATGATGTAAATGCCCACCCCCATTATTCTACGGATGGAAAAATTGCAATTATTCACAACGGTATTATTGAAAACTATAATGCCTTAAAAAAAGAACTTTTAAAAAAGGGGTATGAATTTAAAAGTGAAACTGACACAGAAGTTTTAGTTCATTTAGTGGACGACATAAGTAAAAAAGAAGAGGTTTGGTTTGGAGAGGCACTAAGAATTGCATTGAATTATGTTGTTGGAGCCTATGCTATTGTTGCCATTTCAAGTGACTATCCAAATCGATTGGTTGCTGCTAGAAAAAGTAGTCCGCTAGTTGTTGGAATTGGAGAAAGTGGTGATTTTTTTCTTGCCTCAGATGCAACTCCCATAGTCGAATATACAAAAAATGTTGTATATCTTGAAGACGAAGAAATTGCAGTCATTGATAGAGTTGAAGGATTAAAACTTTACAATATTGAAGACCAAGTAAAAA
>SYKJ01000103.1 GCA_005798205.1 Bacteroidota bacterium
GAGGAAACTAAAAAACAGGCTATTCAATTAAAGGATTATCCAAAACTTAAGCGTGGCGAAAATGTAATTTTAGAAAATGGAGAAATTATCGACTTCAAAAGCTGTGTTTTTGATCCAAAAAAACCGCTTTCCTATGCCTATTGCTCCGATACCTACCCAAGTGCAAAATACATAAATTCGATTCGTAAAGCAGACCTTCTTTACCATGAGGCAACATTTACGGAAGAACATGCAGGTCGTGCAAAGTTAACACTCCACAGTACTGCGCAACAAGCCGCGGAGATAGCACAAAAAGCAAATGTCAAAAATCTCATTATCGGTCACTTTTCCTCTCGTTATGAAAATGGGGAAGAACATTTACGCGAAGCAAAAAAAATATTTGATAATACAAGTGTTGCGGAGGATGGAATTGTAATTGATTTGACATTGTAAAAAATCTTGAAATCAATTTAATTGAAGAAAAAATTATATTTTAGCATTCTTTTAAAAAAATTGAGTAAAATTCCTATAATTCCTGGACGAGGTCTAACGACAAAAACTGCTACAGACTTGAGATTAGACTTTCTAAAATCGGAAAATCTTAAACTCGAAGCTATTGAAGAACATCATCTAGATATTAAATCTATTCAAAACAACATAGAATCATTTATTGGGAGCATTGAAATACCAATAGGAATAGTAGGGCCCATAGTTTTCAATGATAATGATTCAAAAGAATTTGTTTATGCCCCAGTTGGTACATTAGAGGGCGCATTGGTTTATAGTATGAATCGTGGGGCAAAAGTTATTGCGTTAAGCAATGGTTTTACAGCAAAAATTCATTGGCAATATATGGTTAGAACTCCCATTATATTATTAGAAAATCTTAATTATGCACAAGCAATAATAAATTGGATAAATTCCCATTTTTCGGAAATTAAAGACGTAGCACAAGGATATTCCAACCATGCAAATTTATTACGCATAGAAACAGATTTAATTGATTTTTCTATCAACATAAAATTTATCTATAATACTGGTGATGCAGCAGGGCAAAATATGACTACCACTTGCACATGGCATGCTTTACTATTTATTGTAAATTCCATAAAACAGGAGTTTCCTGATACTATTTTTGATTACATCATAGAAGGAAATGCAGCTTCAGACAAAAAAATAGCATTGCAAAATATTGAAAAAGGTAGAGGAATTCGCGTAAGTGCTGAATGTAACATATCACGACAGGTAATTAAAGATGTATTAAGAACAACACCAGAGAAAATCTTAAAATTTTATTTGGCTTCGAAAAAAAATTCTGACAGCGTTGGAATGATAAGTTATAATGTTAATGTTGCAAATGCTATTGCTGCTATTTTTGTAGCAACTGGCCAGGACTTGGCGTCAATTCATGAATCTAGTTCTGGAATTTTACATTTTGAGCCCTTAGGAAATGAGTTAATACCTGATGGAATTCGAATAGCCCTCACTTTACCTAATCTAGTAATTGGTACAGTTGGCGGCGGCACAAATTTAAAAAAACAATCAGAAGCTTTGCAAATCATGGATTGTTTGGGGTCTGGAAAAGTTGAAAGATTTGCAAAATTAATTGCAGGTTTTTCAATGGGTCTGGAATTTTCAACCTTTTCGGCTGTCATAAGCGGAGAATTTGCTAAATCACATGAAAAATTAGGCCGCAACAAACCTGTTTCATGGTTACTAAAATCAGAAATTTCACCTGCCTTCCTCAATACTCATTTGCTAGAGTTAAATCCTGAATGGCAGATAAAAGAACTTTTTTGGTGTAATGATAACACTTTGGATAATGGGATAATTACCAACATTACCAGTAGAATTACAAATAAATTAATAGGGTTTTTACCTTTAAGATTAGAGTTAAAAAATGGTGCTATAAAACCATTATTAATTAAATCTAAGGCCAAAGATATTGAGTGCTTAAAAGGATTTCATATGATTTTAGCATCAGTTGATCCATTACTTTCTGATTTGATTAACAAACAACAAAAAGAAATAGAATTTTATAAATGTCACGAAAAAGAATTATTTATATACGAACATCTTCAAAAAAAGGGTTTTCTAGCAATGCCGATTTTCTTTGGAAAGCATATAAATGCAGAAAGAGAAATATATTTATTGTTAATGGAGTGGATTTGCGATAATGAAATTCAGCTAATAAACAGTGAAAACAATCCTGAAAAATGGACTGAGGAATGGATTAACTCAAGCTTAACCGAAATTCATGCAGCCCATAGTATGCTAGAATCATTACCAATAGAACACCCTGAACTTCTGAGTACTTTTCAACCATGGAAATCTATTGATTTATATGAAAAGCTTGTTGATATTCTAATAGATGTTTGCGCTATTGATTCTCAATTAGAAGTCCTCAAAAACATAAAAGTAAGTCTGCTAAATATAGAAGAAGATTACAAAAAAATTAAATGGCCACGAACACCTATTCACAACGATTTTAACCCTAGAAATATACTAATTCGATCCAATAATATGCCCTGTATTTTTGATTGGGAATTAGCTATGATTGATTTTCCACAGCGAGATATTATTGAATTTTTAAGTTTTGTACTTCCTAAGGATTTTAAAGCCGAGTCTTTAATTAATTATTTACGTAATCACTATAATAGCATCGTTTTGAGAAAAGGGCCAGGTTATAATTTAAAATTCAAAGATTATTTAATAGCTGCAGAAATGTCAGTGAGAACCTATATCTGTTGTCGAATATCATTTTATGAAGTTTCTGGAATTATAGCTAAATATGATTTTTCTGAGCGTATTTTAAGAGTTGCAGTAAGAATTCAAAAAGTTATTATCACAGAGCTAAAAAATTTATAAGAATTTTATATGTTTAATATTGATTCTTTTCAAAATATTTTTCTTTGGGGTGCGATAATTCCTTTAATTCTTAGTAACATTTTGCATATGCTTGTGGTGAAGAAAAATTATCTCAATTTTTTGAATTTCCCTATTCACGAAAAATGGTTTGGTGAAAATAAAACATACCGTGGATTTTTGATAGTCCCATTATTAAATGGTCTGCTATTTATGATTTTAAATTGGCCAGGGGGTTTATTAAGATCTACCTCAACCCAAAATTTTTCAATTCAAAATTCTTTACTCAATCTTGACTCCATTTATGTACTTTTTCTGATAGGATTCATTTTTGGAATATTTTATGTAAGTTTTGAATTGCCAAATTCATTAATTAAAAGGAGCTTAGGTATTAAAGCAGGTGAAAGTAGTAAAAGAGGACAACTATTTTTTAAAGCACTTGATAAAACTGATTCAGCATTTGGCTTAAGTTTATTTTTTGGCTATTTAAATAATTTTAATCTACAGCTTATGCTAACTTTCTTCGTAATTGCAGTATTTTTACATGTTATACTATCACTTTTATTGGTGGCATTGAAAATCAAAAAGAAATTTTAAATGACGCGCAGATGACAATATCATCAAAACCAAAAGAAAATCGCTGGAATCTGCCGAACTTAATCAGTTTATATCGACTAGTATCTTTTCCCTTTCTTCTTTATTTAATTTATATTGAGAATGAATCCTTATTTGCTCTTTTGCTTTGTATAAACTTGATTAGCGATATCATAGATGGCTTGATTGCAAGAACTTTTAAATTACAAACAGAATTTGGAGCCCGTTTAGACTCACTCGCTGATTGGGGCACTTATATTCTAGCATTTCTGGGAATTTATCAATTCAAAATGGAAGAACACCAAGCTGATTTTTGGCTACTATATGTCTTTATTGGATTAATAATTTTTTATAATATATTTTCATTTATTAAATTTCGACGCTTACCAAGTTTACATATGTTTAGCGCAAAAATAGGTGGGTATTTACAAGGAATATATTTCTTTAGCCTTTTTGCCTTTGGATTCTACCCTCCCATATTTTACCTAGCCATGATATGGGGTTGGGTAAGTAGTATAGAAGAAATAATTATCCTGATTTATTTGAAAAAGTTGCGTTCGAATGTTAAAGGATTATATTGGGTCTTAAAGTCTGGTCAACGTCAATAAATACCGGGGAATAATTTCCAGGTTTTTGTTTTGTATTCAAGATAAGCCTCTCCAAAATGGGACTCTAACACTTCTTCTTCTACTAATATTCTTGAGTAAGTGGAAAACCATACAGCACTGATAATTATAACAATACATAAAATGCTGTGAAACGATAATGCATAGCCAAGACCATAAATATACATTCCGGTATAACTCGGATGTCTGACCCATTTATATAGTCCATCTTTTTTTAATTTATGATCTTTCAAAATACTCACTTTAACTGTAAAAGCTCTCTTGAGACTCAAAATAGCTCCCCATCTCAAAGCCATTCCCAAGATAAAAAGAATTGCAGAAATACAATCCAACCAAAATAAATTCGAAGAGTCCCAGGAAAATTTCCAAGGATCGATCCACGCAACTAAAAATGCCACAATAACTGATCCGGGCATTAGAATTCTAAATATCAAAATAGTTTTATCGTCTTTTACAAATTGTAGGTCTTTCTCCTTGGCATTTTTTAAAATGTTTGCGGTAATTCCTGATAAGGCGACTATCAAAAACATGAAAATAGATAACCAGCCCATAATTTTAATTAAACTTATGAATTTAAGATTTTACTTTTGTTTGGCTTTGGGAATCAGCTACAAAATGTTTAAATTGAGGGTCAAACAATACGCCTCTAATAGCTCGGTAAACAGAAGTAGTTTTGGGTTTTTTCAACAAACCAATCCATAGAGTCAGCCAAGATAGTTGGGGGGCTTTATGGTGAACATCATGATTTCCTATTCCCATTCCCAGTGGAAACCAAAATGTATTACTCTCATGTTCGTTATTATATCCAAGATGCTCGCACCAATGCCTTAAGATACTAAAAACATTCATCATAAATAAACTTAAAATCAAAAACAGAAAATTCGGTTTGACTAGAAAAATAATTCCAATCGAAATGGCCGATGCCCAAACCATGTTGATGTAATTTATCTGAGGAGATTTAACTTGCTTCTTTTTTTTTGCCAGGCTTCCTTGTTGAGAAATGATTAAATACAACGTAAATAACAAAGGAATCAAATTACACATTAAATAAAAATAACGATGATTTGTATACAAATGCTTTTTCACATCTGGCCACAGTGGATCAATTTCTGTATTAGTATTTGCGTGGTGAACAAGATGAAATTTTCTGAATGCTTCGGCATAAAAAGGTAAGAGCATGAGGCCCGAACCAAAATTCATGATTATTCGGTCGTATTTCGTTCTTGTAATTGATTTATGAGCGCCATCATGCACAACAACAATGAAGAAAGCATGACTAATCATTCCTGAGAATAGAACTACCCAATAATGTCCTTCTGAAAATAAATTCATCAATTGTCCGAGAGCTAAATACAAGCAAAAAGCAACGATTAAAGTCATCAATGGTATGAACCAACTGATTTTACGCAATTTACGTTCAATTTGAATTTCATATTCGTGACCAAGTGCATTTTCAGAAACCATGAGGTTATTTGAAGTGTTTAAGCAAAAATAAGCATTTACATAAATTTATTTACTTTTATTATATGATTTATGTTCGAATTTTTCATGGTTCGTTCGCTAAGCTATTTAGCGGAGACAAATACCGTGAACTTGGAGGTTTATTTGGCGGTCATGTTGCCGTACAAGTGGATGATCGTGTTTATGGTTTTTACTATGCGGATAGAGCGAAAATTCACATTTTTCCGAATACAAAAAATAAAAGTTCCATCTTTCAAAATCAATCCCTTGAGGAATGGAATGACATTGTGAAGTTTAAAAAAGAAACAATCATTTCAATTCCTGCAACAGACGAGGAAAAACAAGAAATTAAAGCGTTTTATGAACGAAATGTAGCCAATCCTGAATGGGATTATTCCTTCTGGGAAGAGCGATGTGCATCTAGTTGTTTTCGATTATTGGTAAAATACCACAAAGTTTCTCCAGGCTCTAGATTTTTGAAAGCCTTTTTTCCAGGACAGTTGATTCATACATTAAAACGTGAAGCAAAAAAAAGAGGTTATGCGGTAAAAGTCAAACAAGGCGATTCACGCAGGATTTGGCTTTAAGAAAGTGCAGGAATTAAGCTATTTTCTCAACAATTCCCGTTGTTCCGTTTACCCGAATTCGATCACCAGTTTTTATTAATAGTGTGGCATCCTGGACAGCAACTACGACCGGAATTCCCAATTCTCGACCAACAATAGCAGTATGGCTCAATAATGAACCTTTTTCAGTGACCAATGCAATTGCCTGAGACATTAAAAATACCCATCCCGGATCAGTCATTTTACTAATTAAAATTTTACCTCTCACATTGGCTGTCAAAACTGGTTCTATAACAACAAGTGCCTCTCCCTCAACAACTCCTTTTGAAACCGGAACTCCTTTCAATAGTTGCTTTTGATTGAAACTATCGCGCGTAAGGTCTTCTAAATAAGTATCAAAATCAGGTTTTTCTGCCCTATTGTATATAATACGATCTGGTAAACGAAGTTTTTTATAATCAGAATATATTTTTTTACGTTCTACAATCTGATTTTTAAAACTTTCAGTCGACTGACAGCAGAATGATTTTACTTCATTTAAATCGAGGTAGAATATATCTTCTTTAGTCTCTATATGATTTTTACTAACCATTGATTCGCCAATTGCCAAGAAAATATCTTTGGATGTTCCGTAAACACGCGTTCGGCAATAACGCATATTTTCACGATTAGCTAAACCATATCGTGAAAGTCCTAAAACCCATTTAAAATACCAAGTTTTTGGCATCCACCACTTAAGTTTTGAAGATACAATTTGAAAGGCATTTTCATAAATTTTCGCTTGTTTTTCTTTAAAATTAGCGGAGGTAATATTGGAATCTAATTGGGATTTTATTAGTTGAACCAGCAAAATAGGACTTTGGCGAGGAGATTTAATTTCCAATTTTAGTTCCTCCAAAGTTCGATCGCCGAAACGCTTTAAATATTCTTTACAATCCGTATAAAATTGAGTTGATTCAATTTTTTTAAGAATTTCTCCATCTTCTAATTTGAAAATTTCCATCAAAGCGGAATTAGATTTTACCTGATCTTTAAGCTTTAAAAATGCTAAAATTGCCAACTCGGATTCAACCGATCCTTGTCCAACAATTAATTCGTTGGCCAACTCTTTATTTTCTGATATTTTTGAGTTAATAATAAAGTCCTGCAACCATCCAAATGTTTTGAAAGCCAAGTAATCATTTACAATAGTCAAATGATATTTCTCAAAAGTCATCTCTATCGATTCTTCAAGATGATACCATAGCTTTTCGGCTGAATTCTTATGGGATTCAAAATTTTGAAAATGTCTATATGCCTTATTAAAGTACTTAAAAAAAAGTTTATTTCCTCTTTTATAATTTAGAATTAACCACAAGACAGATAGAGCAGTCTTTATTTTTCCAAGCAATGAAAACTGGTAGGAATCACTTGCGGAATCAGGTAAGCCAACTGCATTCTCCCATGCCTCCATGGAGCGTCTAGAGTTATAAACTAATGCCATCATTTTATACCAATTATCCAAACGATAATAGACCCTACCGTAAAAATGTTCAACTAAATTATTGAATACATTATTACTAGAGTCAAATTTTTTACTTGAAATCCAAAAAGCTTTAGCACTTCTTCGAAATAAATTGCTGTAAGCCATAGAAGCAAAAGAAAAACTCAATGGTAAAGTAATTCCAGGGTAACTTTCAATGATATTTGTATTGTCCAGTACATTCAATTTTTCAATCTGAATGGTAGTAATCGGTCGCATTTGAAGAATGTATAATTCACCTATATCATCAAAAACGAATTCTATATCAGCAGGTTTTTTTAGGAGCTTTTCAGCTTGGATTACGGAATCAAAAACGATTGTAATTTCCTCATCTTTTAATACTGGCTTTTGTTGTAAATCAGGAGCTAAAGGAGCCAAATGAATACCATTATGCTCATCAAAGCACAAGGAATTTTCTTTTATTGCTACACTATGCGTTATACTCTTATTGGCTCTGTTAATATAAAAACAATCTGTTTCAACTTTATCCATCACTATTCCTTCACCAATACCATAACCACAGTTTATGACTGAATCAGCTAAATTTCCATTTGAGTTCATAGAAAATGCAATACCAGCTTTTTCAGCAAAAATCATTTTTTGAAGAACAATAGCATATTGTATATTTTGGATAGGTAAATTGTGGAATTTTCGATAGCTAATTGCACCAAAACTCCATGCTGAAGCTAATGATTCTTTGATATTTTTTATGAGTTTATCCGGTGTGGTGTATAGAAAAGTGCTATGTTGACCCGCAAATGAAATATCCGATGAATCTTCAGACATAGCTGATGATCTGACAGATATAAAATATTCCTTTCCAAATTCTTTCTCACAAAGCTGAAGTATTTGACTTTTTATTTCTTTTTTTATTTCAAACGATGTTATCAAAGATTGGCAATCTAAACATAGTTCATTTAACTCCTCTGGAGCTAATTCTTTTTTAACTTGAAATGCAATTTTTATTTTTTTTTCAATTTCATAGATAACTGAACCAAATATGATTTCTATGTCATACTTTGATATCGTAATAAATGGCGGCACACGAAAACCAGCTTTACTTAGAACTTTTAAATTGAATGCTTTCCCTCCAATTTCTGTTATTTGGACTGCTTTTTTTTCAAATAAATTAGTTGTCAAGAGTTAAAATATTTGATAATGTATAAGCGTATTAATCAGAAGGTTAATAAAAAAAATGGAAGTAGTAAATAGTGCAACATTTGTGAGAACATTGTATTTATTAATTGGTTTCAGTAAGAATCTCAGATAAAAGAATAGCACTACCAACATGATTATAACTACGATATAATTATATGCTGGGCTAAATTCCATAGTTCTACCAATATATATGTGTATAAATCCAACAATTAAAAAAAATGCTAAGGGTATAATTGTAGCAGCTTTTATGCCAATTACCATTGAAAATGTTTCGTATTCTGTTTCCATGTCTGCTGATCGAATTTTACGTGAAATCTCCCAAGCAGTAATTGGCATCGAAACAATTAATAAAAGACAAACGTGAATCCACTGGAATGACTCATATTCTGAACCTGTTGCCAATGCTGTATGAAGAAGAAAGAAATTAATTACATAAGGAAGTGGTTGATGATTTAACATGGTAATAAAAATATGTTCGCGATGAAATTTTTCTGCAAAAAACCACTTAAAAGTTAATACTGCATAGGTGATCATTATAGCAAAAACCATTAAAGTTTGTTGGCCCCAAATGAAATTAACAAGCAATAGAATAATAAAACTACTTAAACTCAATAATTGAATATCGCGCTTTAAAACTAATTTCCTTGCTGTTGCTCGATGAGGGAAAAGTTTTGCGTCTAAATCAAAATCTTTCAAGTCGTCAAAAGTTCTCATTAAAAGCATCATGAAAAAAGCGGTAACTACTCCAGCAATTGCAGTAGAGTCAACAACAACTTCTGACCCAGCTTTATAAATTGAATCTAATAAATTGGATGAAGTCCCACGATTTTGTTTAAAAATTTTAAATATAGGAGTATTTAAAATCTGAGTTACAATATTTACACAAAAGTATAAGGAAACTACGTAAGGTATATAAATAGCTATTGGAAACATCTCTTTGGAGTAAATCCAAGCTCGAATCCAAAAATTATTGGGTGTCTCTGATGTTCTTAACTGAGTCATTTTAGATAATTATTAATTAAGTTAAATTACAAAAATAATTATTTTACTCTGTTAAATTACCTTTGAGAAAATCTGAATAGAACGTAAGCAACTAGTGCAAACAAGATATTCGGAATCCAAACGGCCAATAATGCTGGGAAACCAACATTCAAAGCAGCAACAGTCATCATTTTCATTGCAAAAATATAGATAAAGACAAAACCCAATCCAATTGCAATATTAATTCCTATTCCACCTCGTTTTTTTCGCGAGGAAACAGAAACTCCAATAATTGTTAAAATATACGCTGCAAAAGGGTAAGAAGTGCGTTGATGTAATTCAATTTGATAGTACGGTACAGATGCAGAACCTTTTGATTTTTCTCTAGAAATTAATTGTCTCAGTTCTACAAAAGACATTGTCTCAGCAATGTTCTCTCTTTGAGC
>SYKJ01000104.1 GCA_005798205.1 Bacteroidota bacterium
AAGTTCTAGGAAGCAACGTGTTGTTGCTTCAACATCAGCTGTGGCATTGTGAGCATCAGAAAAGGAAGCAGTAAATAAAAAATGATGCAATTCGCCCAAACTAGGAAGTTTAAATTTCCCGTATTTTCCGCCTGGTAGACGACACAGCTCCGCAGTTTTTTCAGTACAAGTATCTAAAATAGGAAGAGTTAATGGAGATTCTTCTCCAATCCTACAAAACTCACAACCTAAAACATTAACATCGAATTTTACATTGTGGCCAACAATAAATCGAGCTTTTTTGATAGCATTTGAAAATAGAAAAAGCACATCTTCTAATTCATCCCCTCCAAGGTTTGCAAGTTCCGTAGAAATGCCATGAATACCCTCTGCCTCAATTGGAATATTGAATCCTTTTGGTCGAATTAAAAAATCTTTATGTTCTATTACTTTTCCATATTCATCGTGGAGTTGCCAGGCAAGTTGAACAACGCGAGGCCAATTATTTAAATCAGATATTGGAGCATTGAAATTACGCGGTAAACCCGTAGTTTCGGTATCAAAAATTAGAAACATGTTTATGAGAAAGTTGAACTTTAAAGTTATAAAATTCTAAACGAAAAATAGCACCTGTTGAAAAATAAAAAAAAGATTTTAAATACCTAGTTGATTTTCCCAAAACTCATTGAGTAAAACGACTAATTTTCGCGACATGTTATTAGAATATCGCTTTGTTCGATAGCCACCAATCCAGTTTATTCCACGAATTGCGTTTGTGATCAAAATTTCATCAGCAGACAAAAGATGTTGTGGTAAAATGGTGCATTCATAAACCTTAATTCCATTTGCAATTGCCAAATTAATAATTTGCATTCGCATAGTACCAGCAAGACAGCCCTCATCCAAACCAGGAGTGTACAGTACTCCATTACTTACAATAAAAAGATTGCAAGATGATGTTTCTAAAATATTTCCTTTATGGTTGCTCAAAAAAACATCATCCAATCCTTTTTCTTTTGCACTTAAGGCAGCCATAACATACGTTAAACCTGCTTTTGTTTTGTAATTTGAAAGGAAATTTTTTTCTAGTTTAATGTCTTGATAGATGTCTACTTCAAATCCTTTGGCATTTAATTCAAAATTATTTACACTGTAAGGATAAACTTCTATATAATAAGAACATTCATTGGTTTCCGGCAAATAGGCTCCACCTGTCATTCGGTCTAATGATAGACGACATCTTCCACCCTCTTTAAGGCCAGATTTATCAAGTAGTTCATTAATTTTTTCTTCAAAAAAAGAATCAGTATAATATACAGGAATCCGCATTTTGATTTTTCGAGCGCCGTTCAGCAATCGAGCAATATGATTTTCTATGTTTATAATTTTACCTGAAATAATACGGATGCTTTCAAAAACTCCATCACCGTATAAGTGACCTCGATTTCCAGGATGAATTGTAGGTGCATCGTTAGAAAGAATAGTACCGTTATTATTTATGAATAAAATTGCCATAACTTAAAAAATCAAATCTAAAAATTCTTTTCCTTTTTCTGCATTTAAAACTAAAACAAATAAAATTCCAAATAGTGCACCTCCAATATGTGCGTCATGTGCAATTCCAGTCCCTCCTCTTTTCATTGAAAAATACTCTACAGCTAAATAAATTGGTCCGAAAATATAAGCGGGAATAGGGAAAGGGATAAACATAATAAATAATTCCATCCTTGGATCCCAAATAATAGCCGCAAAAATTACTGCAGAAACCGCTCCAGAAGCACCTAAACTTCTGTAATTTGGATTTTCCTGATGTTTTAAAAAAGAGGGAAATGAAGCAAAAACTGCGCCGAAAAAATAAAGAATTATAAAATAAGTAGATCCCAATTTTAAATTGTACATGTCAATTAAGTGATTTTCTAATGTTAAGCCTAAAAAATAAAGCGAAATCATGTTAAAAGCCAAGTGCGTAATATCTGCGTGTATAAAAATATGAGATATTAGTCGGTAGTACTCATTGTTTTTCTTGAGTTTGTAAGGAATAAAAAGTAAACGCGTTTTTAAATCACTATTTTTATTTGCTTGAAAAGAAATTAATACAGTAATTGCAATAATTATTGTTACAATATTCATGCTTTCTATAATAGGATATTTTTGAAGTTGTAAATTTACTTCTTTAATATCAGAATCATAAATTAAATTTATATACTCGAAAAATTAAGCTTAATTTTGAAGAAAAAAAATGATTGTTGCCCCGTCTATTTTGTCATGTGATTTTGGAAATATTCAAGCTGATACTTCAATGCTACATAATTCAGAGGCCGATTGGCTTCATATTGATGTGATGGATGGCGTTTTTGTACCGAATATTTCATTTGGATTTCCTGTTCTTGAAGCTATTCGTAAACACACCAATAAAACATTGGATGTTCATCTGATGATAAGTAATCCTGATAATTACCTAAAGGATTTTCAAAAATTTGGTGCTGACATCCTAACTGTTCACTATGAAGCGTGCATGCATTTACAACGAACAATAAGTGCAATTAAAGAATTGGGAATGAAAGCGGGAGTAGCACTGAACCCACACACTCCAATTAGTGTATTGGAAGAAGTAATTTGCGACTTAGATTTAGTATTAATAATGTCGGTTAATCCTGGTTTTGGCGGTCAAAAGTTCATAGCTTCCAGCATTGAAAAAGTTGAAAAATTAGCGCAACTCATTAGAACAAAAAAAGCGAATTGCATTATCGAAGTTGACGGAGGTGTAAATCTAGAAAATGGTAGTTTACTCGCTAAAGCTGGTGCAAGCGCATTGGTAGCTGGAAGTTTTGTTTTTAATTCTCCAAATCCACAAGAAACAATCTCCATTTTAAAAAAGCTTTAAGTAGGTAACAAAACCATAACTTTTACGTTTTTGAACTTATGAAATTGATATTTCAATTTTTCTTGTTTTTTAGTTTATGCTTGCCTCACTTTGCCCAAGATTTATTGGAGCAAAAAGAAATTGCCTTGAATAAAAAATTACTTGAACTTCGCGCTGCAAAGACAGATGACGAAATGAATCGTTTAAATCTCCTTTTTAAAGTTGAGATGAAAGCTTTTTTAGAAACCAAAGGTGTTTTTCAATATAGTTTTAAGCATTTAAAGACCGTTGCAATTCTTGACAGCCCTGATGAAACTATACGTATTATTAATTGGAATATCGAATACAGCGAACTAAGTTACTTTTATTGTGCTTTTGTTATGCGCTGGGATTCCGAGAAAGAAATTGTTCGAGTAACAGAATTAATTGATAATCTAGATCCATATGCTAAAAAACCAGAGGGAATAATCGATTCAAAAAATTGGTATGGTGCGTTATATTACAAAATTATACCCTTTGAAAGAAACTCAAAAATAGAATACCTTTTACTTGGTTGGGATGGAGGAACGACAATAAGTAATTTTAAACTAATCGATGTTCTTACTTTTAGTGGAAATAATATTAAACTTGGAAGTCCTGTTTTTAGACAAATTAAAACTGTAAATAAAAGGGTAGTTTTTGAATATTCTGACAACTCCACAATGTCCTTGCGCTTTGATCCAAAATACAAACGGATCGTTTTTGATCACCTTTCGCCAGAAGCTCCAAATTTACAGGGCGTCTATTCCTTCTATGTCCCTGATATGTCCTATGATTCCTATTACTATGACGACGAAATGTGGATTCTAAAAGAGGATGTTATTGCAATTAATGAAGCTAGTTTAGATAAAACACAGCAAGTTTATATTATTGGAAAAAAAGGATCCATTGAAAAAAAACGTATTAAGAATACGTGGTTAAACCCAAATGATGAGAAAAAAATAATTTAGTTGAACATGTTGCTAAGACTCCTGAATCTGAAAAAGTTTTGGAGGAACAAAAAAACATAGAAAGCAAAACAGTAAAAAGTAAAAGAAGAAAAAAGGAAAATATGGATAAGTTACCAGTCACAAATGGAAACTACAAAGTAAAAAAAAATAAGAAAAAAAACTAAATGCAACTTGGAAGAATAAATCATTTAACGATTAATCGTATTACACCTCCAGGGGCCTATTTAGAGGATCTTCTTGAAAATGAGGTTTTACTGCCTAAAAAATATTTACTCCCAGAACATGAAATTGGAACGGAAGTTGCTGTTTTTGTTCACAAAGATTCTGAAAATAGGGTTGTTGCTACAACAGAAACTCCCTACATTCTTTTGGGTGAATATAAATACTTAGAGGTTATTCATGTAAATCCTTATGGGGCATTTGTAGATTGGGGTCTGGACAAAGATTTATTAGTTCCCTTTAGTGAGCAATTACATTCTTTAAACGAGGGAGAAAAATACCTCTTTACGCTACTTTATGACAAAGCTACCGATCGCTTGTATGGAAGTATGAAAGTAAAAAAACTTCTTTTAGCTTGCACAGAAGAATTAAGCGGACAAGAAGTAGATTTATTAATTTGTG
>SYKJ01000105.1 GCA_005798205.1 Bacteroidota bacterium
CCCTCTTTTATCGCTGAAGCGCTATCTTAAATGACCTTTAGAGTAAAAATATAAATTAAATTTGCGCTTATGAAACAATTAATTGAATGTGTTCCGAACTTCAGCGAAGGCCGTGACATGAATATAATTAAGCAAATAACAAATGAAATTGAAAGTGTCGAAGGAATTCGTTTACTCGATGTAGATCCTGGAAAAGGAACAAATAGAACCGTAGTTACCTTCGTTGGTGAGCCAAACTTGGTGATTGAGGCAGCTTTTCTCGCAATAAAGAAGGCAGCGGAATTAATTGACATGAGTAAACACACTGGTGAACACCCTCGAATGGGAGCAACTGACGTCTGTCCTTTAATTCCAATTGCTAATATTTCAATGGAGGAAACTGCTGAGTGGGCAAAAAAATTAGGTGAGCGTGTAGGAAATCTCTTAGCTATCCCTGTTTATCTTTATGAAGCTGCTCAAGATAAAACGGAGCGAAAAAACCTTTCGATCATTCGAGCAGGCGAATACGAAGGGTTTTCAAAAAAAATTGGATTGAAAGAATGGCATCCTGACTTTGGCAAAGCAGTTTTCAATGTGAAAAGTGGAGTTACTGCAATTGGTGCGCGAGATTTTTTAGTGGCCTACAACATAAATTTAAATACAACATCTACAAGAAGAGCAAATGCAATAGCTTTTGACGTTCGCGAAACAGGAAGAAAAGTTTTAAATGAAAAAGGAGAAGAGATCGTACAACCTGGGACATTAAAGTCTGTAAAAGCTATCGGCTGGTTTATTGAAGAATACGGCGTGGCGCAAATCAGTATGAACCTAACAAATATAAATACAACGCCAATGCACATTGCATTTGATGAAGTGTGCAAGAAAGCGACAGATCGAGGTGTGCGCGTTACAGGCTCTGAATTAGTTGGACTTATTCCGTTAAAATCAATGCTAGATGCAGGAAAGTATTTTCTTGGAAAACAAAAGCGAAGTTTAGGTATTAGCGAAGCTGAACTAATTCATATCGCAGTAAAATCATTGGGACTTGACGAATTATCTGAATTTGATCCACAAAAAAAAATAATTGAATACCTATTAAATGACCAAAATCAAAGTAAACTGGTTAGCTTATCGCTAAAAGATTTCGCAAATGAAACAGCCAGTGAATCGCCAGCACCTGGAGGAGGATCAATTGCTGCTTACATTGGTTCCTTGGGTATTTCTTTAGCAACAATGGTTGCTAATCTCTCCGCTCATAAAAAAGGTTGGGATGATCGTTGGGAAGAATTTAGTGCTTGGGCTGAAAAAGGGCAAAAAATAAAAGATGAATTATTGAAATTAGTTGATGAAGATACAAATGCATTTAATAAAATAATGGATGCATTTTCATTACCAAAATCCACAGAAGAAGAGATTAAACTAAGAAATAATGCAATTCAGTTGGCCACAAAATACGCATCAGAAGTTCCGCTACAAACAATGATTTTAGCATACTCCTCTTTTGAAGTTATTAGAAAAATGGCTGAAATAGGAAATCCAAACTCAATAAGTGATGCTGGCGTGGGAGCTTTATGTGCAAGAAGCGCAGTTATTGGCGCTTACATGAATGTTAGAATTAATGCAGCTGAACTGAAAGACGAAGCCTTTAAAAAAGAAATTTTAGCGAAAGCAGAAAACATAAAAAATGATGCTGAAGAAGCTGAAGAAGCTGTATTAAAAATAATTTATGCAACTATTTAATACTTGAACATTAATTTTCATTAGAAAATCATTGTATTAATACTAAGCTAATCGAACTAAAAAATAGCAGTGTTCAAAATTAACATTTGGGCATTGATAAAGATTTTGAAATTCCCCAAATAAAAATTGCATTCAGCATACATTTGCTGAGAAATGAAATTAGAAAATTCCTCTATCCAAGCTTTAGTCAAATTAATTGACGATCCCGATGACTCTGTTTTCGAGCACGTGAGAGAAAAAATAATTGAATTTGGACCAGAAGCAATTCCGTATTTAGAGCAATCTTGGGAAAATGACTATTACGGTCTAATTTTTCAAACAAGAATTGAAGAGATAATTCAGGATATTCAATTTGAAGGGATAAAAAATGAATTAACAGCATGGAAAAATTCATCTGATAAAGACTTACTAAAAGGAGCTATTCTAATTGCAAGATTTCAATACCCCGATATTGACGAAGATAAAATTTACAGTGCGATTCAAACTATCCGAAGAGATATTTGGCTAGAGTTAAATGACAATCAAACTGCTTTTGAGCAAGTTAAAATCTTCAATCGTATTTTTTTTGGTGTTCATCATTTTAAAGGAGACACTAAAAATTACTACTCGCCGGTCAATTCCTGTATTAATGTTGTAATGGAAAGTAAAAAAGGCAATCCATTAGTTATCAGTTTAATCTACAGCATAGTTGCACAAACATTAGATCTTCCAATATATGGAGTGAATTTACCAAATCATTTTGTTCTAGCCTACATGGACGAAAAAGGGACCGGTTTATTAAGTAATACGCAAAACGAATACGGTGTTCTTTTTTATATTAATGCATTTTCAAAAGGAAGTGTTTTTGATACCTCAGCGATAAAATTATTTTTAGACGAACTGAAACTAGATTACGAGCGTGCTTTTTTTGAACCCTGCTCCAATACAAGCATCTTAATTCGAATGATTAACAATTTAATAGCTTCCTTTCAACAAATTGGA
>SYKJ01000106.1 GCA_005798205.1 Bacteroidota bacterium
GAATAAAGTAAATCAATAGTTTCGCTCCCTAATCCATCAATATTAAGTGCTTTCCGACTAATAAAATGTTCTATTTTCCCTTTTACTTGTGGAGGACAATTTTCTTCATTTGGACAATAATGCTGAGCTTCACCCTCCTGTCTTGTGAGTTTGGAATTGCATTCAGGACAACAATCGATATACTTAATTGGAAAAACTTCTTGTTTTCTCTTTTCAATATTAACGCCAATAATTTTTGGAATTATTTCCCCACCTTTTTCCAGTAAAACAGTATCTCCAAGGTGCAAATTAAGTTTTTCAATTTGATCTGCATTGTGAAGGGATGCTCTTTTAACAGTTGTCCCACCTATTAAAACTGGTTTTAAATTTGCAACGGGTGTAATTGCACCAGTTCTTCCAACTTGATATACAACACTTTCTAAAATTGTTTCAACTTGTTTGGCTTTGAATTTATATGAAATTGCCCATCTTGGAGATTTAGCAGTAAAACCTAATGATTTTTGCTGTTGATAGCTATTTACTTTTATCACAATTCCATCTATATCAAATGGTAATTTTTCTCTTTCAAGATCCCAATAATGTATAAAGTCCATTATTTCATCAATAGTATTTGATTTTTCAATAAATCGCTTTTTTTTATCTGGAATTTTAAATCCCCAATTTCCTGCTCGTTCAACAGATTCAAAATGGCCTTTATCAGCTTGTGACGATGAATATACACCATATAAAAATGAGTCAAGTCCTCGTTCTGCTACAATTTTTGAATCGAGTAATTTTATAGATCCTGCTGCCGTATTTCTTGGATTTGCAAATAAATCCTCACCTGCCTCATCTCTCTCTTTATTTAATTGCTCAAACTGCGCATGTGGAATAAAAAGTTCACCACGTATTTCAAAAGACTCAGGATAATCATTTTTTAATACTAAGGGAATCGTATTTATTGTTCTAGCATTTGCTGTAACATCCTCGCCTTTTTCACCATCTCCTCTTGTTAAAGCGCGAACAAGTTGGCCGTCAACATATTTTATTCCAATTGCTACACCATCATACTTTAATTCACATACATATTCAATTGTACCCTCGACTAATTTTTTTATTCTATTTTCCCAATCAATTAGTTCTTCCTTAGAGTATGTATTAGAAAGAGAGAGCATTGGGAATTCGTGTTTTACAGTCTCAAATTTTTTACTAATATCTGCACCAACTCGTTTTGTAGGACTGTTGTTTGAAGCAAGCATTGGAAAAGCATTCTCTAAATTTTGAAGAGTTTTCAGTAAAGAGTCAAATTCAAAATCAGATATGACCGAGTTTGCTTCCACGTAATAGGAATAATTATGTTGGTGAATTAATTTTGAAAGGCGTTCTATTTCTTTTTTTGCTTCTTCAAAAGTCATGTTATAAAATTACACATTTTGTGCTTTTAACATACGATTTTTACCTTGTAAATCTTTTCTTAATTCGATATTTATAAATCCTAAATTTTTAAGAACCTGAGTTATTTCTTTTGAATATCGAGGATGAATTTCAAAAAAAAGGAGCCCCTTTTTAGATAAATTAAGCTTAGCGTAGTTTGAAATTGCGTTATAGAACAAAATAGGACTTTCATTATCAACAAATAAGGATATTTCAGGCTCGAAATCTAGAACATTTTTAGACATTGTCTCTTTTTCGTTTATTGGAATATATGGCGGGTTAGACACTATACAATCCCATTTTTTTTGTGGAATTTCATCATTTAATTTCAATACATCTGCCTGAATAAATTGAATGGTTTGATTAGTTAGCTTTGAATTTTCTATTGCTAAACTCAATGCTTCTTTTGAAATATCAATTCCTAGCACTTCCGACTCAGTGAATTTGGATTTAAGAGCAATTGCAATACAGCCACTTCCTGTACAAAAGTCCCCAATGGTATTAAATGGGCCAGATTCTACAATCCAAGAGACTAACTCTTCTGTTTCAGGTCGAGGAATTAATGCGCGCTTATCACATTTTAATTCTATTCCATAGAAATTAGTTTTCTCATGAATATATTGAAAGGGTTCATTTTCTTTTAAGCGTTTAACATAAGATCGGATAAACAATAAATCAGACTCAGAGACCTTACTATTAGCATTTAATAGGAAATCACTTTGAGACCAACTTAAGCGAGTGCTAATAATTTCTCTCCACATAGAGTTAATTTCTGAGCTTGAAAATAAGGCAGTAAGCTTTTTTGAAAAATAATTTTTTGCTGTTTTGAGCTGATTGTCTTCTACAAACATTAGTTTTTTCGGAGTTCAATAAATTCGTTGATTTTTTCATTTTCTATCAAGACTGTTAGGTTATAATAGACAATCAACCAAGAGCCCTTTATTTTCATGCAAATACCACTGCCTCGACATCCTTGCATCCAAGTTGCCAAGTCTTCATCAAACCAAGCAGTTTTGCCATCTTTTGAGAAATTCCAAATCCGATTAGAAGATTTAAAATCCCAGGCTTTTCCTTTTTCAAAATAGGGTTTTGAAAAATTTTGGAATTCTTTTTTTGTCCATCTTTCACCAGGAGCAGTGCCTAAAAAAATAAAATTGTCACTTAATACATCAAAATAGGAATCAAACTTTGCGTTACTTGCCGCCTCGTGCCAATTGTTAACGAGCACATTTAATTCTTCAGTAGCTACTTGAGCAGTTAAATCTCGACAAGTAGTTAAAAAAAAAAGGAAAAACAATAAGCGCATTTACTATTTTTTTGTGCTCTCTAGTTTTTGGCATGCTTTTACAGCATTGTAAACATTAACAACACTTCCAGAAACTGAAAGTTGATCAAAGCCTTCCTTGTATTTCGTTCCTGAAGATAAGATAACACTTTTGATTTCAGACATTGATAGAGTTGGGAAATACGATTTAAGCATAGCTGCAACGCCAGCAACCATTGGGGCAGCCATTGATGTACCCTGAAGATTTTTATAATCACTTTGAGGAACAGCATTGTAAATTTCAAATCCAGGAGCAAAAATATCTACTCTCATTTTTCCGAAGTTTGAAAAAGAAGCGGTCAAGGCGTCTTTATCTTTTGTTGTTGCACCAATCGTCAGGAAATGATCTAATGGCGTTTCTTGAAAAGAGTATAGAGATGTTGGATAATTTGGTTCAATGTCAATATCTTTTGCATCATTTCCAGCAGCATGTATCATAAGAACTCCTTTTGAGTCTGCATACTTAAAAGCTTCATAGACTTTTTCCTGGTGTGGAGAATATGCTTTACCAAAAGACATATTAATTACACTTGCACCGTTATCAACAGCATAACGAATTGCGAGACAAATATCTTTATCAAATTCATCGCCATTAGGAACAGTTCGTATTGACATTATTTTTACATTATCAGCAACTCCATCGCCTCCTTTATTATTTCCTCGAATTGCTGCAATTATACCAGCAACATGCGTGCCATGCAAAGCATCTGGGCCTTCAACATCTGGATTTCCATATTTTATATCGTTAAAATCGTCTGGATTATCGCCTATTAAAGCTCTATCGTCAAAATCTACATTCAGATTGAAAAGCATTTGATCGTTAATGTAATTTGTAGTTTCTTTATCAAATGCACCTTGAGCAACCATTTCCATGTATTGTTCAAATTCTGCTCGACCATCTTCAACTTCTGTTTTAACCTTTTCATACAATAAAAATTCTGCATCTTGTTTGATACTAGACGGATCAACACCATCGTATTTCAACATAAGCTTCGCTAAAATTCTTGTTTTTTCAAGTCTTGCAGCATTAAGATTTTCACCTTTTGCATTCCCAAGGAAATTCCAACCATGAACATCATCGATGTATCCGTTTTTATCGTCATCAATCCCATTTTTTGGAATTTCTTTCTCGTTGGTCCAAATTTTTCCAGATAAATCTTCATGTTCAATATCAACTCCAGAGTCAATTACTGCTACAATAACAGGTTTTGATTTTTTTGATTTTACGAGTTGATAAGCTTTATCTGTTTGCATTCCAGTTCCTGCACCGTTGTACCAATTTAAAGTGCCAGGAATAGCTTGTGCATAAATGGATGCTTTTAAAATTATGCAAAGACTTAAAGAGCTAATAAATTTCAATGTTGACTTCATTTTTATCGTAGAATTTTAAATAAGTTTAGTTTAAAACAATGCTTTATTTATTCGTTACAAATATACTATTTTAATCTTAGATATTTTTTTCAATGATGTAGTTTAAAACCTTTTCCATTAAATGAACTCGATCTTTTCCAGTCACGTTGTGTTTGTGCATAGGATAAGGAAAAAAGTCCATCTGAATTTCTAAATCAACAAATTTCTTTACCAAAGCATAATTATTTTGCATAACAACTACATCATCAATCGTTCCATGAATTAATAAAAGTTTTCCCTTTAGATTTTTAGCATGTGTCATCAAAGAAGCTTTTTCATATCCTTCTTTATTTTCTTCAGGTCGATCCATATAACGTTCTCCATACATTACTTCATAGTACTTCCAGTCTGTTACTGGACCTCCAGCAACACCTACTTTAAAGACATTCGGTTCGCGTAACATTAAGGATCCTGTCATAAACCCACCATAAGACCAACCATGAACAGCTAATCTCTTGGCATCGACATAAGGAAATGAGGTTAAAAATTGCACTCCGGAAAGTTGATCTTCTATTTCTACATCTCCTAATTTTCTATGTATTTGTGATTCAAATGCAAAACCTCTTTCTCCTGAACCTCGATTATCCAATGTGAAGATTAAGTATCCTTGATTTGCCATCCAATGCATCCAGAGGTTAGCACCTCCCAACCATGAATTAGTAACCATTTGAGCATGTGGGCCGCCATAAACATAAACTAAAACAGGGTATTTTTTTGTTTCGTCAAAATCTGCTGGTTTGATAAATCGATAATACAAATCAGAGCCATCCTTTCCTTTAATTTGCCCAATTTCTGTAGATCCAATATTGAAGTCATCTAATTTATCTTTTGAATTAATTAATTGTTTTATTATTTCTCCGTTTTTTGAGAAGATTTTCGCAGATTGAGGTACTGAAAGACTGGTGAAAGCATCCATGTAATAAGTTCCTGATTTTGATATGAATACGGAATGAGTTCCAGATTCTTTGCTTATTAGTTTACTTTCGCCCTTTAAATTACAACTGTAAACTACAGTATTTGTTGGGTTTTCTCCTGCTGCGCTGTAATAAATTTCATTACCATCAGAACTTGCCTGAAGAATGTCTTTAACAACAAAACTATGAGTTGTAAGTTGCAAGGGTGTTATATTACTTGTATTTAAATTAAATGAATAGTAATATAAATTATTAAATCCGTCTCGTTCAGAAATCCAAATAAAATTATTGGATTTTTCATTTGGAAAAAAAGCTGGGTGTTCTGGCTCTATCCATTTATCATTTTTTTCTTTGAAAAGTGTTTTTATGAATTTCCCCGTATTTGAATCGTAAACATTCAGGTTCATCTTATTTTGATCGCGATTTACTTCGGCAACAAGAATGTATTTTTCATCAGGTGTAAAGCATAAATTAGTGAAATAATCATCTTTATTTCCTTGAGGAATAATATATATAGTTTTTTTATTTTTGAGAGAATAAATTCCAATTTTTGGTTCTTCAGAAGCTTGACCAGCCATTGGGTATTTTATAGAAGATAAATCGCCTGGTGTCGTGTTAATATCTAAAAGTGGGTAATCGTGAACATTCACCTCATTTTTTTGATAAAAAGCCAAATAGGAAGCATTTTTAGACCAAAAAATCCCAGCTGAAATACCAAATTCATTTCGAGCTATACTTTGCCCAGAAACAATATTTTTATTGTTATTTTTTGTTAAATTTTTACCATCGATAAAAATATTGTTTTCTATGGTATAAGCAAGTTGATCACTTTCTTTATGATAGTTCAAATTTTCAGCATCAATTAAGGCATCTTTTAAGATTTTTCCTGTTTTTGAGTCCAAATTGTATTCAGCGATTGTCTGCCCATTATCAATTAGAATCGTTGATTCATCTTTCCATTGTACACCTCCAAAATTAGAGAATGATGTTTGAGAAATAAGATTGATGTCTTCAATTTTATATGAATCAATCTCTTTTTCCGATTTAATGTTAAATCTATACAGCGTTTTCCAATCTTTGCTACAAGTGGAGTATTCAGTATCTGAAATCCATAAGAAGTTTGTAATTCTCTCAGGGGAGAGACTTCTTTGCATCATTACTGCATCTTTAAGTGAGAGTTCTTTTTTTTGTGAAAATGATACAAAAGTTAAAAAAAGTGAGACGAGGATTAAATAATTTTTCATGAATTCAATTGATTTTATAAATCATTAAAAGGAATAGTAACATTTCATTCAAAATTAATCATTTCCATCATAAACGCTAACAAGCATAAAGAAAATCACCAAAGTTATTTGCGACTTAGAAATAAATAGCTATCTTTGCACCCTTATTATTAATTTAAATTATTTTACGTATGAATTCTTACGAAACTGTTTTCATTTTAACTCCCGTTTTGTCTGATGATCAGGCAAAGGAAGCAGTGCAGAAATTCGAAGGTGAAATTAAAGCTTCAGGAGCGAAAATAACACATTCGGAGAATTGGGGTTTGCGAAAGCTAGCTTACCCAATCCAAAAAAAATCAACAGGTTTTTATTTTTTAATTCAATTTGATGGAGACGGTTCTTGCGTTGCTCCATATGAATTAGCAATGAAACGAGACGAGCGTGTATTGCGTTTTCTCACCATGAAAATGGATGTTGATCATTTAGCATATGCAGAGAAACGCAGAGTTAAAGCTGGAAAAGGCGAAAAAGTAGAAGCTTAATTATTAACCCTAAAAAATTCAAAAAAAATGTCAAATGATGTTCGTTATCTAACACCGGTAAATATAGATATTACTAAAGACAAATACTGCCGTTTTAAAAAGAGTGGTATTCGTTTTATTGATTACAAAGACCCTGCTTTTTTATTAAAACTATTAAATGAGCAAGGTAAAATTCTTCCACGTCGTATCACTGGTACTTCCGCGAAATACCAAAAAAGAGTAAATAAGGCCATCAAAAGAGCACGTCACATTGCTGTATTGCCTTACGTAAGTGATATGATGAAATAAGCTAATTGTTATACTTTATATAAAAAAATCATGGAAGTAATTCTGAAGAAAAACGTAGATAAATTGGGATATGCCAATGAAGTTGTTAAGGTGAAACCCGGATATGGACGTAATTTCCTTATACCTCAAGGTTATGCTTTATTAGCAACTGCTAGTGCCAAAAGAGCGCATGAAGAAATGATGAAGCAGAAAGCACACAAGGAAACAAAATTAGAATCTGCAGCTCAAGAGCTTGCTTCTAAATTAGCAGATATTAC
>SYKJ01000008.1 GCA_005798205.1 Bacteroidota bacterium
AGCAAGAGCACAATGATCGCCCCGATTTATCGCAATTATTTCATCTCCTAAACTGAATCCTGCCATTTCTGCGGCGCTTCCAGGATAGATTGAGCAAATTATACAATTAGAGGCATGATGCAAGGTCTTGATTCCCAATTTTGCTTCAGCATATAAATTTGACGGTTTTTGAATTAATTCCAATCCAAAGTAATCCAGAGCAGAAATAAGAATTGACTCGTATGGAGTTGTTCCGTGAACGTAATCCTTAAAGAAGTCTTGGAAGGATTCTCCGCAGGTATTTTCAAGTATTTCAATAAAATCTTTTTCGGTATAACCAATATTTTTTATCCCAAAATTATAATACATGCGTTTCATTACCTCTTCAATTCCACTTTTATTATTTGTTGCTTTACGAATGGATGCATCCATAACAAATGCTAACAAGCAACCTTCTGTGTAAATTGAAACTTTTCTTCCAGGAACCCCAGGAACATATCCGTCTATCCAAGTATCGTAGGAGGATTGTGCTACGGAATAATTAAATCTTCCGGGATTCTCAAAATGCTTTTGAAATTGCTTTTCAAGTTCTCTTAAATAATTTTCAAGCGAAAAAACACCACTTTTTAGCAAATAAAGATCACCTAAATAAGTTGTGATACCCTCGTAAATATATCCTAATTCCGAATAATTTTCTTTTTTGAAATCATAAGGTAAAAGATCTTTTGGTCTGATACTTTTCACATTCCAAACATGATAAAGTTCGTGAGAGGAAACACCTAGTAATTCATCATAACGCTCTTCAAACAGTTGATGAGATGGACCAAGTGTTATCACAGTGCTTTTTAAGTGCTCGACACCATGGTATGCAATTTGGGGAAGAGATTGAATAAGGAAATGATATTCAGCTACAGGAAATTCTCCAAAATCTTTAATTTGAGTTTCAGTAAATAATTGAAAATCGGTAAGCACTCTTTCCCAAGGAATATGTTCTTGCTTATTGAACCAAATATAAAAGTCAATATTTTCAACTGAGTAACTTTTTTTCTCAAGATTAGCAGAACATATAAATGGTGAATCTGCGAATTCATCAAAATTTTCAGCCAATAAAATGCCATCTTTTTGTGCCATTGAACTCGCAATTTCATAGTTTTTTGGGATATTAAGCTCAAGTGCAATAGGAAAGTCTTGCATATTCTCAGCAAAGACCATGCAATTTACAGGATTCACGTACAATTGATTTTCGTCAAAATAAGTAGATCCGGCATTCAGTTCGTTCGCGTAATATTGGTATTCTACTCGTAATGTATTTGTTCCGTTGGTATCTATTTCCCACGAATCTTTGGTGATTTTTTTAAAAGTAAGCGCTTTGTTTTTATCAGAAAAAACCCTGAAATTTTTGATATTTTTAGCAAAATTCCCAAGTTCATATCTTCCCGGACGCCATGAGGAGAGGTGAATTATTGTTTTTTTACTGTCCACAGGAAACTGCACTTTAATTTTTATAAAGTGCTGTTGTGGTTGATCACAAAAAATGGAATATAAAATTTTATTCTGCAAATTCCTATGCGTAAAGTTCAAGTTGTAATTGTGCAATTTTTGAATCTTCTAAGTATTCGTCGTAGCTCATCATCTTATCAATAATACCATTTGGTGTTATTTCTACAATACGATTCGCAACTGTATTTACCAACTCGTGGTCATGAGATGTAAAAAGTAACGTGCCGGGAAATTCCTGCATTGCATTGTTAAGTGCCGTAATAGATTCGAGGTCTAAGTGATTAGTGGGTTCATCCATCATCAATAAATTTGCCTTTGCCAACATCATCTTTGAGAGCATGCACCGTACTTTTTCACCTCCTGATAAAACAGAAGATTGTTTCATGGCCTCCTCGCCTGTAAAAAGCATACGTCCTAAAAAAGTTCTTAAATTAACATCTTCTCGTTCTTCATCAGTTTGTGCATATTGGCGCAACCAATCGATTAAAGAAATTTTCCCACCAAAAAAATTATGATTATCATTTGGCAAATAGGCAGTCGAAATTGTCGTTCCAAAAATTATTTCGCCTTTGTCTGGTTTAGTATTTGAACTCAGTACCTCAAAGAAAGCAGTTAAAGTCACTGAATTTTTTGAGATAAAGGCAATTTTATCTCCTTTATTTACAATTAAATTGAGATTACTAAATAGATTTTTTCCATCCTGAGACTTTGTTAAATTATTGAGAGTCAAAATTTGATTTCCCGCATCTCTTTCTTGATGAAATGTTATTCCAGGATATTTTCTGGAAGATGGTTTAATTTCCTCTAAATCAAGATTACTTAACATTTTTCTTCTACTTGTTGCTTGTTTTGATTTAGCAGCATTTGCTGAAAAGCGGGATATAAAATCCATCAATTCTTTCTTTTTTTCCTCTGATTTTTTATTTTTGTCTGAGCGTTGTCTCAAAGCCAATTGAGATGACTGGTACCAAAAACTATAATTTCCGGTAAAAATATTAAGCTTTCCAAAATCAATATCACAAACATGTGTGCATACGGTATCTAAAAAGTGTCGATCGTGGGAGACAACAATCACTGTATTTTTAAAATCCATTAG
>SYKJ01000107.1 GCA_005798205.1 Bacteroidota bacterium
ATATGCAAAAGAATTAAAAGTAGGTATTGTTGTAATAATTAGCGTTTTTGTTCTTGTATTAGGAATTAATTTTTTAAAGGGAATTAATTTACTTGGCTCAGATGTAGAATATCATTCATATTTCCCAAATTCTGGAATGCTTTCAGTCTCGAATAATGTTACACTAAACGGTGTAGTTGTCGGTAAAGTAAAAAATATTGTTTATGTACCTAAGAATCCTACTGATCGTCGTGTAAAGATTACATTTAGTCTCGTTAATAATGATGTGCTTCTTCCAAAGGGAACAATAATTGAAATTGGCTCCTTGGATTTGTTTAGTAAGGGCATATTAATTATGATACCTTTAGATATTTCTAAAGGTAATTATAAACCTGGCTCGACTATACCTGGAAGAGTGTCTGTTGATATTTTATCTCAAGTTAAATCTTATGCTGATCCTATCTCACAGAAACTTCAAGGCATGATGGTTTCAATTGATAAAATGATAAATTCGCTATCTTCTTTTTGGGATGTCACAGCGACCTCTGAAATTGAACAAAGCTTGAGGCAAGTTAAATTAACAATTCAAAAAATGGGAAATGTTGCTGATGAAATTGAAGGATTTGTTGCCTCAGAGAAAAATCAATTCACAAAAATTATGAGTAATATTGAAGGAATTTCTGAGAATATAAGAAAAAGTAACGAGGAGGTTTCGGCGATTATTAGCAACTCAAAACAAATAACAGATGCTCTTGTCACTGCTGATTTTACAACGGTAATTTCATCAGCAAATACAACTTTACAAAAGTTTAACTTAGTTCTTGAAGGAGTTGAAAATGGGGAAGGCACAATGGGTAAATTATTGAAGGACGAAGATTTGTACAATGAATTAGTAGAAACGAACAATAAACTCCAAATTCTTGTTTCTGATATTCAAGTTCACCCTGAGAGGTATATTCATTTCTCTGTTTTAGGCCGCAAAGCAAAAGGGGTGCCATTGAATTCAACTGATGAAAAAAAATTGCGTGAATTATTGGATAGCATACCTGAATAAGTTTTCTTTATGTTAAAAATCATTTTGTTTTCTATACTTGCTGTTATAGGTTTTGGACTATTTGGCTATAATATTTGGAAGGTTAGAAATAATATTTTATTAGGGAAATCTACAAATCGCTCTGGAAATATTTTTCAACGACTTAAACAGATGACACTTGTTGCTTTTGGTCAAAAAAAAATGTTTTCTAAACCAATTCCCGCTTTTTTACACCTAGCTTTATATGTTGCATTCGTTATTACTCAAATTGAATTAATAGAAATTATCACTGACGGCTTAACGGGCAATCACCGTACTTTTCAAGCGTCTTTAGGGGGTTTCTATACTTTCATGATTGGATTTATTGAGGTCCTTTCTCTTTTGGCACTTATTGCTACATTTATTTTTTTAGCGCGAAGAAATTTATTGAAGTTACCTCGTTTTACAATGAAAGAATTAGCTGGCTGGCCAACAAAAGATGCGAATCTAATTTTGATTGTTGAAATTGTTTTGGTAACCTGCATCTTTACGATGAATTGTGCAGACGAGGCAGCATTGGTTTTAAAAAGTAATGTCGGTAATAATTTTTTAATCAGTGGCTTCCTTTCTCCGTTATTCTTTGGAAGAATTAATTCTCTCGAAACTTTACATATTATTGAACAAATCGGTTGGTGGGGGCACATTGTTATCGTATTTGCATTTATGAATTATTTGCCCTATTCGAAGCATTTTCATATTTTTCTTGCCTTTCCAACTACATATTATTCTAACCTAGAAAAAAAAGGAAAATTTACCAATTTGGAGTCCGTTACAAATGAAGTAAAATTAATGTTAGATCCTAGCGCAGATCCATACGCTGTATCGGCAGATTCGAATGTTGCACCATCCAGATTTGGAGCGAAAGATGTGACAGATTTAACTTGGAAGAACCTCCTCGATGCTTATACTTGTACTGAATGTGGACGCTGTACTTCATCGTGTCCGGCAAATCAAACCGGGAAGTTGTTATCGCCAAGAAAAATAATGATGGATACGCGAGATAGAATGGTGGAAGTAGGAAACAACCAAAGAAAATTCGGTAAAGATTTTGATGATGGTAAGAGTTTATTGGGTTCTTATATTTTAGAGGAAGAATTATGGGCTTGCACAAGTTGCAATGCTTGTGTGGAAGAATGTCCGATAAATATTGACCCCTTAGCTATAATTATTGATTTAAGGAGGTATTTAGTGATGGAGGAATCCAAAATGCCTACCGAATTGACTGGCATGTTAACGAATATTGAAAACAATGGTGCACCATGGCAATTTGCTCAGAGTGACCGCTTAAATTGGGCAAATGAAGAATAATAAAGGAGAGATTAATTTAATACAGATAAATGAAGATGGAAAATCACTCTCTCCCATTTTGCCTGAGCATATAAAAAATTACTTAATCGATATCGATGGTACAATCTGTGAGGATATTCCTAATGAAGAACCTGAAAGAATGCTTACTGCTAAGCGCTATGATGATGCTCTTGAAACTGTAAATACATGGTTCAACGAAGGTCACATCATCACTTTTTTTACTTCAAGAATGGAGTCTCACAGAAATAGTACAGAAATATGGTTGAAGGAAAATGGCTTTAATTATCATGCTTTGTTAATGGAAAAGCCACGAGGTGGAAATTACCATTGGATTGACAATCATATTGTGAGAGCCACACGATTTAGTGGAAAATTTACTAATATGATTGAGAAAAGTACAAATATTCAAGTTTTTGAAGAATAAGCTATGAGTTTGAATGTTCCAACAATGTCTGAAATGATTGCCAGAGGCGAAACACCAGAAATTCTCTTTTGGGTAGGTTGTGCCGGAAGTTTTGATGACCGCGCTAAAAGAATTACCAAAGCAGTTGTTAAAATATTAAATCACTGTAAAGTAAATTTTGCTGTTTTAGGAACTGAAGAAAGTTGTACTGGTGACCCTGCTAAACGAGCTGGAAATGAATTTACTTTTCAAATGCAAGCTTTGATGAATATTCAAGTTTTGAATGGCTATGAAGTAAAAAAAATTGTAAGCGCTTGTCCGCATTGTTTTAATACATTGAAAAATGAATATCCTGAATTAGGTGGAAATTATGAAGTGCTCCATCATACGCAGCTCATCCAAGATTTAATTAATACTGGAAAATTAGCTTTGGAGGGAAGTGAAACTTTTAAAGGAAAAAAAATCACATTCCATGATCCGTGTTATTTAGGTCGTGCAAATGATGTTTATGAAGCACCACGCACTTTGATTGAAAAATTAGATGCTGAATTAGTGGAAATGAAACGCTGTAAATCCAAGGGCTTATGTTGTGGAGCAGGTGGGGCTCAAATGTTCAAAGAGGCAGAAAAAGGGACAAAAGAAATAAATATAGAAAGAACAGAGGATGCATTGGAAACCTTTGCGGAAATTATTGCTACCGGTTGTCCTTTTTGTAATACGATGATGACAGATGGAATAAAAAATGCTGAAAAAGAAGATTCAATAAAAGTCTTAGATGTAGCAGAATTAATAGCAAATGCAGCAGATCTTTAAATCTCTTTTTCCAGAGTTCCCTGATTCAAGTAGAGTTTGGCTGTATCTTTCCAATAGAAAATTAGTTGATACTGAAGCACAAGATTTAAATAAGAAACTAATACCTTTTCTTAAAAATTGGTCGGCTCATGGTAAAAATTTAAAATGTAATGCCACTTTACTTTTTTCTCAATATTTAATTTTTGTTGTTGATCAAAATGAAGAATCAGCTTCTGGCTGTTCAATCGATAGTTCTGTTCATTTTATAAAGGAGGTTGGAATGGAATTAGGCCTTGATTTTTTTACGCGTTCTGATGTGCTTGTTGTAGAAGGAACTCAAACAACCTTACTTTCATATACCGATGCAGTGGAACAGAAAAAATCATTTATCAATCCTATGATTACTGAATTAAGTGAATTGAGGAAAATAGAATTTTAATCCAAGATTGCCTTCAAAAGAATTAGATTCTCAACTTTTTCAGCATTTCCAATTTGTTGAAAGGAAGCTATTAAATTGTTAATCATTCGAATTAAGATGCTTGTATTGGAGCAAGGTTCAAAAAAAGCACGCTCGTAATCTAGTTTCAGTTCGTCTAAAAATAATTTTATCGCTGAGGTATCAAAAACACTTCCCTTAGAAAATGCATTAATATAAAAAAGTACACCGTATTCGTTTTGCGTATTACTTAATAAACCGGTCCCTTTTTCGTCCATATAGGCTAGCACAAAATGATTTGGTAAATTCACTCCATATATTGGAAGATCTAATGTTTGTGCAACTATGCTGTAGATTAAACTGATAACTAATGGATTGCCTTTTTTACTTTCCATTACAACATTAAT
>SYKJ01000108.1 GCA_005798205.1 Bacteroidota bacterium
CTTGCCAACTAATTTTCCCCGCTTTAACTTTTTAGATTACCCTCAATTAACATTCGAGGCACCCGATCGTAAAGTTTTCAAAAATTTAGACCTTGCTTATCGAGTTATGGATGAATTAGGAACAAGTGCCTGCGCATTAAAAGCAGCTAATGAAATTGCTGTTGAAGCATTTTTGAATGAAAAAATTAGCTTTTTGGAAATAGGGCAACTTAATGAGTCAGTTGTTAATACATCAAAAAATATTTTAAATCCAACTTACACGGATTATGTTTCATCAGACAAAAAAGCAAGAGAGAAAGCGGTAGAATTAATCGGAAAATAAATCCTATGAAATTTTTCTATCTTTTGTTATTAATCTTCTTTTATACTTCTTGTGGGACGCAAAAATTAATGATTCATGTTGATAAGTGGCAGCCCTATTGTGGAGGCGCTAGACCAACTGATGAGCAAGCAAAAGGAGAAAAAACTGCTTTTTCAAACGAAAAATTTAAATTACATTTTAAAGATAAGCCTAGCTTAGATTTAATTATAACACTTGATGAAAAAGGAAATTGGAATGGTAAAATTCCAAAAAATTTATCTTGTACTATTTTTCGATTGGATAAGACAATAAGCTTAGACCAACTTCATAAAAAATATACGGTAGATCTCGGATCCTTTTATTCTAAAATTGACGAAAAAGAGTTAATAGAATGGCAAAGCCAAGCCGATTTTATTTTTCAAAACAATCAAAGTAAATCTATTGACTTTGAGGTGAGAGAAAACTGTTTTGTTGGACTCAATCCATGTATTCGATATATTGGGCCAAAACCCAAATAGAAGTTAATTCTATTTTTCGAGTTTTGAATAATGCACTATTTTAAATTCGTGTGAGTGTTCTGCATTTTTTTCCTGACGACCTATTTCTATTTTTGTCCAATTTGAAGCATCGAACTCAGGAAAAAAAGTATCAGCGCCAAAAACTCCATCAATATGAGTTATAAACATTTCTTTTAGAAATTCCGACTCCAAAGCCATGCGATAAACCTCACCTCCACCGATAATAAAAATACTGCGTTCAACTTCATCTTTAAAATAAGATAAGCAAGCATCAAAAGAATTAAAAACTAGACAATTGTCAGCGAAAAAATTTTCATTGCGTGTAAGAATAGCATTTAATCGATTTGGTAGTGGTCTAAATTTTTCAGGGATTGAGTCAAAATTCTTTCGACCCATAACAACAATCTGATTTTTTGTTGTATTCTTAAAAAATTGCATGTCAGTTGGCAAATGCCACATCAAATCATTGTTTTTTCCAATACCACCTTCGGAATCAATAGCGACAATTAGTGAAATTTTCATTTTAAATGGCTACAGCTGCTTTTATATGTGGGTGAGGGTCGTAATTTTCCAATTCAAAATCTTCGTATTTAAACTCAAAAATATCCTTCACACTTGGATTGATTTTCATTTTTGGTAGCGGTCTGAAATCACGGGTTAACTGCAAATTTGCTTGTTCGATATGATTTAAATACAAATGAGCATCACCTAAAGTATGCACAAAATCTCCCGGCTTAAGATCACATACCTGCGCTATCATAAGAGTTAATAAAGCATATGAAGCGATGTTAAAAGGAACACCCAAAAATGTATCAGCACTTCTTTGATACAATTGACAACTCAACTTTCCATCAGCAACATAAAATTGAAAAAATGCATGACAAGGAGGAAGAGCCATGTTTTCAATTTCACCAACATTCCATGCAGAGACGATAATACGTCTTGAATCAGGGTTGTTTTTTAACTGATTAATTACATGCGATATTTGGTCAATTTGGCGGCCATCTGAGGCGGGCCAAGAACGCCATTGCGAGCCATAAACTGGTCCTAAATTTCCATTTTTATCAGCCCACTCGTCCCAAATTGAAACATTGTTATCTTTTAGGTACTGAATATTTGTGTCGCCCTTTAAAAACCAAAGTAATTCATGGATTATTGAACGTAGGTGGACTTTTTTTGTCGTTAAACAAGGAAAACCATCGTTTAAATCAAAGCGCATCTGGTAACCAAAAACAGAAATAGTGCCTGTTCCAGTCCGATCTTCTTTTTTTATTCCCTTGTCTAATATGTGTTTTAATAAGTCGTGGTATTGAATCATTTATTTATTCATTCTATTCAACGAAATTAACTCAAAATCTACAATTAAGTTAAGCCAAAAAAAAAAAAACTAAAAAAGTTACTAACCAAATAAAAAAATCTAATAAATACCAATTTTGTAGCTCTATACTCGAAAAAATGATATCAATTTTTTAGTTTATTAACCAAAAAATTAATGAAAAATAAAAATATTTCAATTTTGTTTAATCTTTTTGTTAAAAGTTTAAACATTATTGTTTAACTTTGTTCTATAAATGTTAAACAAAAACTTTTTTTTATGTCAACTTTAGAATTTAACAACGCTTTAATTGGGATTGAGAACAACCTCAAGTCATTTGCATTAAGTTTTACGAGAAATAAAGATGATGCATGCGATTTAACACAAGAAACAATGCTCAAAGCAATAACCTACAGGAATTATTACACGCCTCAAACTAACTTTAAGGCCTGGGTATTTACAATCATGCGCAATTTGTTTATTAATCAATACAGACGAAAAGTAAAATCAAAAACTATATTTGATAATTCAAAAGACTTGTTTTTAATTTCAAATTCTTCAGGGCACGACGAAACTCCTATTGAAATAATAAGCGAGAAAGATATTCAAAGTAAAATTCGTACCTTAGGGGCTGAATATAAGCAGCCGTTTGAAATGCATGTTCAAGGTTTTAAATACAAAGAAATTTCTGACGAATTAAACATTCCAATCGGAACTGTAAAAAGTAGAATTTTCATTGCAAGAAAAAAATTAATGAGTTTATTGCCAGATTATTCTTTTTCAGAAAATTAAATGTCCAAAAAAATAACCTTCATAGGCGCTGGAATCTCCAGTTTGTCGAGTGCTTGTTTTTTAGCTAATGAGGGTTATGATGTAACTATACTTGAAAAAAATAATTCTATCGGAGGAAGAGGAAGGCAGTTCAAAGCTGAAGGTTTCACTTTTGATATGGGTCCAAGCTGGTATTGGATGCCTGATGTTTTTGATCGTTTCTATCAACAATTTGGTTACAAATCCTCTGATTTTTATGAATTAAAACGTTTAGATCCATCCTATCGTGTTTATTGGTCAGATTCTACCTACACTGATGTACCTGCTTCAATGAATGAAATAGAATCTTGGTTTGAATCCTTAGAGCCTGGAAGTTCCAAAAAACTAGAGTTATTTCTCAAAGAAGCTAAATACAAATACGAAGTTGGAATGCAAGATTTAGTACACAAACCAAGTTTAAGCATATTTGAATTTGCGGACATGCGTATTTTGAAAGGATTATTAAACATGCATTTATTTTCATCGTTTTCTAAGTACATTCGAAAATATTTCAAACATCCAAAAATCCTTTCGCTTCTTGAATTTCCTGTTCTTTTTCTAGGAGCTATGCCGAATGAAACTCCAGCTTTATATTCATTAATGAATTACGCAGACATTTCTTTAGGAACTTGGTATCCAATGGGAGGAATGCACAAATTTTTTGAAGCATTCGAAAAGATAGCCAAAGAACAAGGTGTAAAAATCAAAACAAATGCCGAAGTAACCGGATTTACGTATGATAGAAATGTAATAACTGGTGCAATAGTAGGTGAAGAAATAATCAAAAGCGATATTTTTGTTTCCGGAGCTGATTACCAACATACTGATTCAAAATTGTTAAAAGAAAAAGCAAATTATACCAAGAAATATTGGAATAAAAGAACCATGGCTCCCTCCTGCCTATTGTTTTATGTTGGAATCAACAAACGAGCTACTAATTTGCAACACCACAATTTATTTTTTGATGAATCCTTGGATTTTCACGGTAAAGAAATTTACAAA
>SYKJ01000109.1 GCA_005798205.1 Bacteroidota bacterium
AGATGCCTAAATTTGGTTTGCACAAATCTAATCCTTTTTCCAATTTCTCTCTAACTTGCATAGTTGCAGTTTCATCGGAGACAAGATAATTTGTTGTGATTTCAACATAAAAATTACTCGATTTTGTTTTAACATCAATCGAAGCACCATTCATAACTGAAGATAGATTCTCTTTAATATACTCCATATTATTATCAGCACTTTTTGAGAATTTCACGCCAAAAGTTCTACCACCAGAGAATTCTACAGAAGGTTTTAGTCCAGTCGTAAATACTGCAACTAAAGAACCTGCAACTAATAAACCTGAGATTAAATAATAGATATTCCGTTTAGAAATGAAATTTATATTAGTATCCTTAAATGCATTTTGGGTTAATTTCGTTCCAAAAGAAATGGTCTTACCTTTATTTAACATCCAAGTAAATATGAGTCTTGATATAACCAAAGCTGCAAATACAGATGAGAAAATACCAATAATTAATGTCGTAGCAAAAGACTCAATTGGTCCTGAACCAAAAATCTTTAATACAATAGCCGTTAACAAGGTTGTTACGTTGGCGTCAATAATTGAGGAGAGTGCTTTCTCATAGCCAATTTCAATTGCAGCTGCAATGTCCTTGCCTTTTGCCTGTTCCTCTCTTATCCTTTCATAAACCAAGACATTGGCATCGACCGCCATACCAATTGTAAGCACAATTCCTGCAATTCCAGCGAGGGTAAGGACGGCACCAAATGATGCAAGCGTTCCAAAAATAAAAATGATGTTTGCAAACAGAGCTATGTCTGCTACAATTCCAGCTTTACCGTAGTATAGATACATATAAATAAATACCACAATTAAAGCAATTGCAAATGAAATTAAACCAGCGCGTGTGTTTTCAGCACCAATTGTTGGTCCAACTTTCGTTTGTTCTTTGATAATACATGGTGCAGGGAGCGCACCACCATTTAACAAGCCAGCAAGATCTTCCGCTTCTTGAAAAGTAAAACTACCAGAAATTTGTGTGTTTCCTGTTGTTATTGCATTTATTACGCGTGGTGCACTGTAAACAACGCTATCCATCGTTATTGCTATTATGCGGTCTTTATTTTCTGATGTCATTCTACCCCATTCATCTGAGCCTTCAACCGTCATTTCTAAGTCAACGGTTATCTTGCCATCTCTTTGATCATAACCTGTTCCAGCTTTTGCAATGTGTTCACCATTAACACGAGCTTTACCTGACTCTGGTACTTTACAAGCATATAAGAAATAAGCTGTTTTTTTCGATTTATCATCAATTTTATCTGGCTCAGCAGACCACATGAATTTTATATCTTCGGGAAAAACAGAAGCAATATCACGACGACGTAAGAAAGTTTCAACTGTTCCTTTATTTTGTACATCCACATAACCAATAGCAAAACCACCAACAGGAGTTACTAAGTCGGCTAAACCTTTTTTATCATCTGACCCAGTTAAGCTCAATGATTTTTTTTCTGTTAAAGTATCTGGTTTTGTTAGGCTATCAGAGCTAAGTGTTGAATCATCAATCAAAGACAAATCTTTTTGTTCTTTTTCTAAAGAAAGCTTATTTGCACTTGACCATTGAGTTTGAATTTGCTCGGGCATGTAAGTTTCAAAAAACTCTAGGTTAGCTGTAGATTGTAATTTTTTTGCAACGGTGTATTCATCTTGAACACCGGGAAGTTCAATGTACAATCTATTTTTTGCAGGATCTTTTTGAATGTTGGGTTGAGCAACACCGAATTGGTTGATTCTGCGATTCATGATAATCTCCACACCATCCATGGAAGAGGAAATTTGTGTCCTTAAATATTTTTCAATTTCAGCATCTGTAGAGCGAATACCAATAGAAGCACCTTTGAGAATATAATTTAGTTTTAATCCCTTATTTAACCTTGAATTTTCTTTAATAAAAAGACTTAAAAAATCGCCACCTTTTTTGTTGTAAATTCCCTGTGCAGACTGAAATGGCTTAATAAATTTTAGATCTTTTGGATTTTTAGCATGACTTTTAATTAGATCAGGTACAGAAATCTCGAGCGTAACACTCATACCTCCTACTAAATCCAAACCAAATGCTAAAGAGCGTTTTTTTACCTCAGAAAAAGTTGAGCCAATTAAGGGGTAGACCTTTTTTTCACCCTTAGAACGCAATATCTCATTTATAAATGCAGCTTTTGCTAACTCTTCAGCCTCAGGTGAATTAAAATCAACGGTTGTGCTGTTAGGGAGAATTGCAATACCATTGTTCTCTTTTGCAGACTTCTTTAGAGCTTGAACTTTCAGAATTGCCTCTTTTTCTGCTTTTTTCTCCACACCGCTTGCAACATAGGTAAACGATAATTGATAGATACAAACTACTGTTAACACTATTGTAAACAATAAGAAAAACCCTTTTAGACGCATGACTTTAGTATTTTAATTTTAATAAGGGTGCAAATATAGGATTTACAAAGGTGAAAGCCAAAAATAATTCAAGTTTTGGCGTTAAAAACACCTAAATTTAGAACTCGTCGTTTTTTAAATGTTTTGCGAATTCAAGAACTGAATGAGAAAATTCAGTCCATGTTGTTGTGGATAATAAGTTTTCATTGCTCAAATTTTCCTTCACTTTAGACAATGAAGACCCCATAAAAATATGCTCTATTTTTTTTGTCATATATAGAGGATTCAGATTATCTAAAACGAAACCATTTTTTGAATCACTTATTTCCTCCGCTAAACCGCCTACATTAGAAATCAAAACGGGCAAAGCAAAGGCATGCGCAATTGCCTGAATTCCGCTTTGAGTAGCTGACTTATATGGTAAGACACACAAATCAGCTATGCTAAAATAAAATTTGACATCCTGTTCTTCAATGTATTTATTAAAAAAATGTATGTTCTTATTGCGAGAAGTTTTAATTAAGTCGGTATATTCATTTTCATCTCCGTAGACCTCGCCAGCAATAATCAAACTATAATCATCAGCTAAGTTTGAGAAAGCCTGAAGCAGTAAATCTAAACCCTTATATTCTCGAATTAAACCAAAAAATAACACTATTTTTTTTGTTGGATCAATGCCTAATTCCCTCGCTGCACTTTCTCTACTTACTTTTTCTCCAAATTGGTGGTATACAGGATGCTTCAAAAGACAATATTTTGCCTCAGGTTTTAGGCTAAGTAGTTCATTTTTTACTGCCTGCGACATTACAATAAATCCATCAAATGAACGAAGAAAAAAACGGTTAAACAGCCCATCAAAAAATCTTTTTTCATGTGGAATTAAGTTGTGAATAATAGCAATTTTAAGGCATTCTTTCTTGAATCTCCTGGCAAATAAAATATTCATCGGAGCAAAAAATGTCATCCAATAATTGGTAATAAAAATTGTAGGAGATGATTTTCTTAATTGATTAGATGCTGAAAAATAGGAAAATGGATTAAACCCTGATACAATGCGAGGATAACTTTTTTGGTCTTTCTTAGAACTTAATTGTGTTTTTCCGGGGAACAAGAACCTTGGATATTGATTTTTAAAAGTGAATGCCTTTAAATCACATTCGTTTTCCATTGCCATAACAAGCAGTTCACTGAAATCTGCAATCCCACCGCGAAATGGAGGAAGCGCAGAAAAAAAAACAACTTTGTGTTCTTGGTTTGTCATAATTTTTAATCACTTGCCCCCTTATTGGAGGATTTTTTTAGAAACAATTCCAATTCTTTACCCCGCAAAATAGTTCCATTTTGGTAAAATACTTCGTGAAGTTTCACGCCATTCTTGTCATAAACATAAACCCAAGAGTTTTCTAATCCATTTACATAGTTAACTTTTTTTTCTAATTGCCCATTTGGATGGTAGACAATCCATTCACCCTCTTTCAATCCCTTATTGTAAGAACCTTTTGTTTTTAATTTTCCTGTGCTAAAAAATTCAGAATAAAGACCATTTTCCAAGTCATCAACATAGTTTGTAATAGAAAAGGGAATGTATTTGTTGTTCTCTAACTGACCACTTGTATACAAGATAATTTTTTCGCCATTTAGTTTGTTAAGTTTATAATTTTCTGAACTGGATAGCGCTCCGTAAGAAGTATAATTAGTCCATATAGAATCTTTGAGTTGATTCTTGAACATGCCTTTTGACAGAACTGCACCGTCCTCAAAATAAACGGTGACATAAGCACGTTGGTTTGAATTTGGTATGTGTTCTATAAGCGATTGTATTTTTCCACTTTGGTAATAATAAGTAAATACTCCAACAGCTTGGTCATCAACAAACTGACCTTTATAAAGTACATTTTTTCCATCAGGATATTTTTTTTGCCAAGCGCCTTGTTTTTTACCTTTTGCATCTGTTTGATTCAACTGATTGAAACACAGAAATGGAACAAATAGAAAAAATAAAAAAAATAATTTCATTATAATAAAGGACTTAATTCACTCAAAGAATGGAGAGAAACATCTGGTTTAATGCTTGTTTTTTCGGAGGTGATAATTAATACCGTTTTCATTCCGAGTTTTTTTCCAAAAATTAGATCCGTATCTGTATCTCCTACCATAATCGACTTTTTAAAATCAACAGATGGAAATTCCTTTTTTGCCATTTGAGCCATTGTCGTTTTGGGTTTCCTCACTTTACTAAACTCATTTTTTAATTCCGTTGCCGCATATACTTTGGTTATAAATCCACCATTTTCTTCAAATACTCCTTGCATTTTGGAATGAATAGAAGTTAAATCGTCTTCAGAAATGAGATTCAGCGATACACATTGTTGATTTGTTACTATAAATACATTCTTAAAATTTGAACATAAGTCTGAGATTGTTTCAAGCACGCCGGGGCGAAAATAAAATTGATCCCAATTCAAAACATAATTGTTGATTGGTCGCTCATTGATTACACCATCTCGATCCAAGAAAAGCGACCAGCTAGCATCAATATTCCAATTGAGACTCATTCAGCGATTTGCTTTTCAATGAGATAGTGATTTCTTGTGGCTGAATTTCTACCAATTAACTCTGAAAGAAAACCAACGAGAAAAAATTGAACTCCTATTATCATTGATGCCAGGGAAATATAAAATTCAGTTCTCTCTGCTAATTTAAGTGCCGTTTTATGGAAAAATAATTTATCGATTCCCAAATACAAGGTGAGACCAAAACCTATTAAAAACATGAGCGTTCCCATTCCACCAAAAAAATGCATGGGTTTTTTTCCAAATTTCCCCATAAAAGCAACAGTCATTAAATCCAATGGGCCATTCAAAAAGCGATTCAAACCGAATTTTGTTACTCCGTATTTGCGCGCTTGATGCTGCACCACTTTTTCTCCTATGTTTTTAAATCCTGCATATTTTGCAAGAGCAGGAACATAACGATGCATGTCACCATACAATTCAATACTTTTTACAACTGATAACTTATATGCTTTCAGTCCACAATTAAAATCATGCAGATGAATGCCCGTTATTCGTCTTGCCGCCCAATTGTATAATTTAGTCGGAATAGTCTTTGAAATTGGATCGTGGCGGTTTTTTTTCCAACCTGATACGATATCATAATCCTCTTCTATAATCATGCGATACAATTCTGGAATTTCATCTGGCGAATCTTGCAAGTCAGCATCCATTGTGATGACAACATCACCTTTGGCAAGTTCAAATCCTTTCTGAAAAGCGGCAGATTTACCGTAATTGCGTTGAAATTTAATCGCTTTTATATTTTTATCAGCACTTGCTAATGATTCAATAATTTTCCACGAACTGTCTGTGCTTCCATCGTCAATAAAAATAAGCTCATAGCTTAAATTATTCTTGGTGACAACCTCAGAGATCCATGTATGCAACTCAGGAAGAGATTCTTCTTCGTTCAGTAAGGGAATTACAAGCGATAAATTGCACATAGAACAAATTTAACTCAAAAATAAGATTAATATTTTGTCTGCCGTCTTTTTTACCTAAGTTCAAAAGAACTAGTTTTTTATAAACCGTATAGATTGGTCTAAATTCTTTAAGATATAAGCACCAGGCGCAAGAAATTCAAGATCAACTTCAAGTGTTTTACTTTGAACCAAAATTGATTTTTGAACTCTACCATTTAAATCAAAAAGATACAAATAACTATCCATATTTGCATTTTCTATTGTGATTTTATCATTTGATGGATTTGGATACACTAAGAGTGTCGTTTTTTTAACTTCTGCAATTTCTGTGGTTAAATAATTACTCACCCAAAAATGATCAAAAGCAGCTTCAGTGATATTGTTGTTCGGATTTTGGTCTGCTATTCTAACTTTTAGTTGCATGGTTGTATTTATTGGAAGCAAGCCACTTATAGGAATACTTTTAAAAACATAACTCATTTCATCTCCCTGTGGTGCTGCTGCATAGTCAATTAAAACAGTTACTGAACCATTAGAGAGCGAAATTTTTAAAGTGTCATCAACTAGGTTTGGACCATAAAAACAATAAAATGCTCGAGCAAAATTAATGTGTGGATCACTCAAACCTGTCAAATCCATCTGTGGAGAGATTAAAGTAGTACCTCCGTTATCAACATCATCAAAATCAGGATTGAGATTGGGTGCATTTCCGGTAACATATCCCAATAGTCCACAATCGTATGGCGCATCTGTGCCGATCATCGTATTATTTGTTGGATTTGGCTTACCGCGCTCCCAAGTACCAGTTGCAGCACCTCCTGCTACTAACCAAGAAAAGTCAAATTCAAAATCATCGTAATATCCTTTTGTAAGATAAACAGTGATTGAAGTTGTAGAGGAATTTATTTGCATATCATAACAAGAAGTAACATAGCCCCACTTTCCAACTTGAACATTGTAAAAACTACCATCTTGGTAATACAAGGTCAGTGCTTCTTCGCCAATTGCGTTGGTAATGCCCTCATGAAAAATTAATGGATGTGTGAGTTTTATTTGCGCTCCTTCAATTGGAATTGTCGTTCCAAACTCATAAACTTTTAACTCTAAAGGATAAGGCGGTATTGGTGTAAGCTGCGTATTTTGAAGCTGGATTTGACCTTGAATCAAAGTTACGCTCTCTGTTTTTGGGAAATAACCAACTTTTTCATAGGTAACATTATAAGTTCCTGGAGTAAAAATTCCAGTAGCGTAAAATCCAACTTGATTGCTTAAATCTGTTTGATCGTTACCAGAAATGGTAACCAAAACATCATTCAAAGGCAAAGTTGTCAACTCATCAGTTACAATTCCCTCTAAGTAACATGCTTTTTGATAATTAGGACCTAAAATAAAGAGTCCGCTAGTAATATCTGCTGCCAAAGAAATACCTGAAGGTAAGAACGGATAAACTCCCCAACAGCCGTCATAACTAATTGTTTGACCAGGATAAGTGTCGTATTCAGCTACTTTGATAATATTATAAGGATATGTAATATCGTGAACAACGACACCATCTGAGTAATAACTTGTAATTAAATAATCACCCATAACATGTGTGTTGTGGGGAAGAACACCAGAGCCTGGAGAATTTTGAATGCGGTCAACCTCTATAATATTTGTAGGATCTGAAATATCATATGCCGTAACAAAAGCTCCAGTAACTTCATCGGTGGTAAAGACATACTGCCCATTTTCAGAAGGCCAACTATTGTGCGTAAAAGCATTTGGTGTTGTTTTAGTTCCTAATAATATCGGATTTGTCTTACTGCTCACATCAACGAGACTAAAAAACCCATCGTAAACATGTGCTAAATACATTGTGTCGTTTCTTACATAACCATCGTGGCAATACCAATTATCGAAAACACCAACTTCAATTGGTGCCATGGGATTGGTGAAAACATCTAAAATAATAACGCCGCCATTTCCACGATTTGCACCAAAAACATAAGCATATCCAAATTCATCAACAAAACAAGTATGAGCAGATTGCCAAGGGCTATTTGAAGGGCCAGTATAAAGAGAAGTCGGTAAATTTGTTGATTGCGGTAATGGACTGAGGTCAATAATTAACAAACCATCTTCAGCTTCTGTAGTAATATAGGCGAAATCTCCATGCGATGATGGGTCGCGCCAAATGGACTCAGAACCAGGCAACCAAAATACCTCAACTGGATTTGATGGGTCGGTAACATTTACAATGGAAGTGCCCTTTGAGGTGCCTACTAACGCGTACTCATTCCCCATTTCATCAACATAAGCCCAAACATCGTTTAGATTTGCAGCATGTAATTGTTGGTAATTGATGTGAGAAAGTGAATCT
>SYKJ01000110.1 GCA_005798205.1 Bacteroidota bacterium
CAAAAATTGAAAGAACTAATCTACCATTAAATTACAGCCACGTAAATCAGCTTGTTCCATTCTGCCCTCCAAAATAAAACCGCCAGGCACATTTCTCCCTAAATCTTGAGTAGCGATGAAACTACAACTATTTATATTTGCTAAGTCGATAATATTAATTGCTCCTTTCCCTTCGCCATCGATAAGTGTTAAAGGATCGTATATTTCACGAAAAAGGACTTTCATCCACGGGGGACAAGAAAAAATTCCATTTTGAGTGCTGTAAGCCTGAGAGAGCATTTCTGTCATTCCATATTCAGAGTAAATCACAGGAACATTCAAGCCGCTCATTAATTTGAGATGTAATTCATTTTTAGAAAGTTCCTTTCTTCTTCCCTTCATTCCACCAGTTTCAATAATAATTGCGCCATTCAAATCAATTTGTTTTTCCGCCAAATCCAAAAGAGCGTAAGAAACGCCAAAAATAATTACTTTTTTTCCTGTAAATTTCGCTTTTTGAAATCGAGTTTCTAGTTCCTCCGGTTGATTCAGTAAAAACCCCGATAACTCATTTTTAGAATCGTTGATAAGTGTTTCAACCATAAAAACTAAACTTGATGAACCCTGCTCAATGTAGTTTGGAAGTAAGGCAAGAATGACATGATCAGAAATAGCACCAAAAAAATGACGATAGCATGTGCGAAAAGAAGTTTTATACACTTCAATGTCGCTCACAAAGTGCTTACTTCTCTCAGAATTTTCAGTCCCACTGCTTAAAAACAAAATTTCGTTCCCACTTTTTTCACCACAATAAATTGAGTTCGTTTTAAAAAATTGAATCGGTAAAAATGGGATTTCCACTATTGTTTTTGGATTAGTGCCATGCAGTAAGCGAACATAATCTCCGTAAACTTTACAGTTTGACATTTGATGGTGATAAATTTGAAGAGCAACATTTTCGAAATCAGCGTCAGAAGAAATTTCTTTAAATGGATTCATTGTTAGCACAATACAAATTTACAAAATTTAGTTTTTATTGCTTTTTTTTTAAAAAAATGTAATTGAAGGTATAAAAGAAATCATTTGTAAACTAAGAATCTGAAGTGGCTTCGCATATAATCTTTTTTTTTACCATGAACTTAATTGTGTGGACAATATGCAAGTTAGCGGTATCTTTGAACATTACTAATTTATGTATGTTTAAAACTGAACTATTTATTACATGAAAAAAACAGGTGTATTGCTCTTACAATTAGGAACACCAGACAGTCCAAAGTTATCGGCTGTTCGTCGTTATTTATCTGAGTTTTTAAATGATGGCAGAGTAATAGATATTCCATTATTGCTTCGAAAAATTCTAGTAAACGGAATCATTGTTCCGTTTAGAGCACCAAAATCGGCAAAAATTTATAGAGAATTGTGGGAAATTGGAAAAGGACAGTCTCCCCTGCTCACGCACACTATTGAAGTAAAAGAAAAATTACAAAGTCACTTTAAGGATGCTTCAGTTACTATTGAAATGGCTATGCGCTACCAAAATCCATCAATGGATAGTGTTTTAGAAAAAATGCGATTAGCCAATTACGATCAAATTATCATTTTACCACTTTTTCCTCAGTATGCAAGCGCATCAAGTGGATCAGCAATTGAAAAAGCGATGAATATTATTCGAAAATGGTGGGTAATTCCAGAAGTAAAGATTGTAAATCAATTTTGGGATAATGAAGGTTACATAGATTCAATTGTTGAACGAGCTAGGGAATTCAACATATCTTCTTTCGATCATGTTCTTTTTTCCTACCACGGTCTTCCAGAAAGACATGTGGATAAGGTTTATGAAGGGAAAGACTTATGTGGTGAGCAACCTTGCGAAACAGAGATAAATGAAAAAAACAAATTTTGCTACAAGGCAACAGCTTTCGCAACTACACGACTTATTGCAGCGAAATTAAATTTAAAGGAGAATGAGTACACTGTGTGTTTTCAATCTCGCCTTGATAAAAAATGGCTCACTCCTTTTTCAGACAAAGTTGTTGAAGAATGGGGAAAAAAAGGAGCAAAAAATTTACTTGTTTTTAGTCCCGCTTTTGTTGCTGACTGCCTTGAAACAATTATTGAAATTGGCTCAGAATACCAAGAAATTTTTGAGAAATACGGTGGAGAAAAAGTCCAATTAGTTCCAAGTTCAAACACACACCCACTTTTTATCAATGGACTTGTTCAGATTATTAAAGAAAGGGTTTAATAAAATTGTCTTAAATTTGCACTCTATTAAAATCAAAAAATAAATGAGCAACACATCAGAGAAATTAGCACACAAGGTAAAAGACATAAGTCTTTCTGCTTGGGGAAGAAAAGAAATTACGCTTGCAGAATCAGAAATGCCTGGATTAATGTCCTTGCGTGAGGAATATGGAACTACAAAACCATTGGCAGGAGCAAGAATTGCTGGATGCCTGCACATGACGATTCAAACTGCAGTTTTAATAGAAACATTAATTGATTTAGGAGCAGAAGTTTCTTGGTCTTCGTGTAATATTTTTTCTACTCAAGATCATGCTGCTGCTGCTATTGCTGCTGCTGGAATTCCTGTTTTTGCTTGGAAAGGAATGGGTGAAGAGGAGTTTGATTGGTGTATAGAGCAGACACTATTTGCTTTTAAAGATAATCAACCCTTAAATATGATTTTAGATGATGGAGGTGATTTGACAAATATGGTTTTTGATCGTTTTCCGGAGTTAACAGCAGGTATTAAAGGACTTTCTGAAGAAACAACAACTGGTGTTCATCGTTTGTATGAGCGCGTAAAAAATGGCACACTCGTTATGCCTGCAATCAATGTAAACGATTCTGTGACGAAATCAAAATTTGATAACAAATATGGCTGTAAAGAATCGTTGGTAGATTCCATTCGCAGAGCTACTGATACAATGATGGCAGGAAAAGTAGCAGTTGTTTGTGGTTACGGCGATGTTGGTAAAGGTTCTGCTGCTTCTTTGAAAGGTGCCGGAGCTCGAGTTATTGTTACCGAAATTGATCCGATTTGTGCACTTCAAGCTGCAATGGACGGTTTTGAAGTGAAAAGATTAGATACCGTTGTAAATTTGGGCGATATCATTGTTACAACTACTGGAAATAAAAATATCGTGGTAGGTCGTCATTTTGAAAAAATGAAAGACAAAGCAATTGTTTGTAATATCGGTCATTTCGATAATGAAATTGACATGGCTTGGTTAAATGGAAATCACGGACATACAAAGAATGAAATTAAACCTCAAGTTGACTTGTATCATATTAACGGAAAAGACATTATTGTTTTGGCTGAAGGGCGTTTGGTTAATTTGGGATGTGCTACAGGTCATCCATCTTTTGTAATGTCAAATTCATTTACAAATCAAACCTTGGCTCAAATAGAATTATGGCAAAATTCTGCTAATTACAAAAATGATGTTTACACGCTTCCAAAATACCTTGATGAAAAAGTTGCTCGCTTACACTTAGCAAAAATTGGAGTTGAATTGGAAACACTATCCAAAGACCAAGCTGATTATATTGGAGTTACTGTTGAAGGTCCGTTTAAGTCTGATCATTACAGATACTAAGAATTTTATTGGGAATAGAATTTTCTATTTCAAAAAAAAAGGCGAGTTACTCACTCGCCTTTTTTTATTTTATTCAATTACGAGTATTAAGCATTTGCATTCATATTATCCAAAACATCCATTACGCCTTTAACAGCCTCCGCAGATTCTGCTAACAATGCTTTTTCAGCTTCATTCAGTTTTAACTCGATGATTTTTTCAATTCCGTTTTTTCCGAGAATTACAGGAACTCCAAGATAAATATCTTTCATGCCGTATTCTCCCTGTAACCAAGCACAAACCGGGAAAATTCTTTTTTGATCTCGAACAACCGCTTCTACCATTTGTGCAGCGGCAGCTCCAGGAGCATACCAAGCAGAGGTTCCTAATAATTTTACCATTTCACCACCACCAAATTTTGCTCTCTCGATGATTTCGTTCAATTTTGCCTCACCAATTAATTCAGTTACAGGAATTCCACCAACAGTAGTGTATCGCGGCAACGGAACCATTGTGTCTCCATGTCCACCCATCAGTACTGCTTGAATATCTTTTGGAGAAACATTTAATTCTTCCGCTAAAAACGCTCTATAACGTGCGGTATCTAAAACTCCCGCCATTCCAAATACTTTTTTAGAATCCATTTTTGCATATAAATAAGAGCAATAAGTCATTACATCTAAAGGATTTGAAACAATGATAATAATGGCATTTGGAGAATATTTTACAATGTTTTCAGTTACGGTTTTTACAATTCCTGCATTCGTAGCAATTAGATCGTCACGTGACATTCCAGGCTTTCGAGGCAACCCAGAAGTTATGACCACAACATCAGAATTTTTAGTTTTCTCATAGTCATTGGTAGAACCAACTGTTCTTGTATCATATAAGTTAATTGGGGAAGTTTGCCATATATCCAATGCCTTTCCCTCAGCAAATCCCTCTTTGATATCCAACAAAACAATTTCATTGGCAATTTCTCTTTGAGCTAAAACATCTGCACAAGTTGCTCCTACATTTCCTGCTCCTACTACTGTTACTTTCATCTATATTATTTGAGTTGATTAACACTAAATTACGGATGCAAAATTACTAAATTTAAGTAAAAATTAATTTTTTTTGGGCTATATTTTAGAATTCATCTAATTTTAGGCAACCATCAAAGTATACTTGCGTTTTAAAATTGTTGAAAATTGGAAGACAAAGAACATTTGAAATTAATTGTAGGAGGTTGTCTCCGCGGAGAACGCAAATCGCAAGAAGCTTTCTTCAAACAATTTTACGGAAAAATGTTAGCAGTTTCCTATCGTTACATTAGCGATAAAGATGCTGCACAAGATGTTTTACAAGATGGATTCATTAAGGTCTTTGACAAATTGGGAGGATTTGATTTTAGCGGGTCGCTGGAAGGTTGGATTAGACGAATAATCGTCAATACAGCAATAGATGCGATACGCAAATCAAAAAAAAATCCGTTTTTGAGTGACCAAGATACCGACTTTAAACAAGAAGCAGTTGACGAAATGGTAGAGAATGAAAAATTAGAACTTAGTACTTTAAAAGCTGAAGTGGCAATGGAAGCAATTTCAAATTTATCTCCAGCTTATCGTACAGTATTTAACTTGTATGTTTTAGAAGATTTTTCACACAAAGAAATTTCTGAAATGTTAGGAATTAACGAAGGTACATCAAAATCCAATTTATCGAAAGCAAAAATGAATTTACAACGAATTTTAAAAGATAAGTTTATACACATCGAAAAAAGATGAAGAATAATATTGATGAATTAATAAAAAGTTCACTCGAAGGGCATGAAATGCCTTACGATAGTTCTGCTTGGAATTCACTTGAGAAAAAAATAAATACACCAAAAGCCCCTATAAATCCATTTAAATATTGGTTTTTAGGAATTGGAGTAGTAGCTATTTTAGGTGTTATTTTCTTCCTTTTTAAAACTGAAGATTCTGCTAAAGAAAAAGAAAAAAATGAAATTTTAATTCTCGAAGAAACAGAGGATAAAACGACAGAAAACGAAGTAGAAAACAGTAGCAATGTTTCTGATAAAACTAAGTCTATTGATGAAGAAAATAAGAATGATAATAATAAGAATGGAAATAAAACTATTTTATCTTTAGAGGAGGAGAAGTTGGATTCTAAAGTAGCTACTGAACTAAAAACTAATTCTTCAGGCGAAAGCAACATAAATGATAATTACACGATTCCTAAAATTGAGAAAAAAGAAGAAAATACAATTTCTAAACTAAGTGAGTCTTCTATTCCTACTTTTACAAATAAATGTTTGGATGAAAGCATAAAAGTTCCAAACAATAATGATGCACCTATTTCACTCATCTTTCCGAGTGGAAAAAAAGTAACCGTAAAAAGTAATTCTACTGAGAATATAAAATTAAACGAAACTGGGAAATATAAACTTGAAATAGAATTAGAAAATATAACTCCTACTAATCAAAGTAATTCATTTCTTGTTTTCGAAAAACCAGAAGCAAATCTAAACATCGAGGATAAAATAAATTATGAGTTGGGTTTACCAATCATCAAAGCAGAAGTTCAGACGATAGAAGAAAGGATTTCATGGAAACTTAATAACAATCCCCATGCTGCCCTTTCAAATAAATCAAAAATAGCTGATTTTTATTTTTTCCAAAAAGGGCAATTTGAATTGATGGTATCTGTCGTTAATGAAAAAGGTTGCTCAAATTCTGAAAGTAAAACCATTAAAATAGAGGAAGATTATAATTTATTAGCAGTGAACGCTTTTGATCCCCTATCTTCAGACAGTAGGAAAAACTCATTTATGCCTTATGCCCTTACAATTCGTTCAACTGCATTCAATTTACTGATTATCGATCCTTCAACTGGAGAGCTTGTTTTTCAAAGCTCTGATCCAGCAAAAGCTTGGGATGGTATCGATAAGCGCGATGGCAAGTTGGTAAATGAAAATAAAGCATTTATATGGAAGGTAACTTTAGCTACTCCAGAAAAAAATGAGAAGTCTGTTTACAAAGGCACAATCTTAAGAATTTGATCGCCTATATTGTGAAGTAAATAGTCGTTATTTTGGTTTTGACTGATTTGTAGGCTTCTTTTTTGTGTCAGAGTAATCTTCAAAATCTTCAGTTAACTCTTGGTTTACACTTTTCGCTACGGAAATCGGAATGTAATCAACGACAACATTTGTCTTGTCAAGACCAAAATCTTCTGCGGGTTTTAGACCTGTAGATTTTACAAAGCGATATGTTTTTATACATAATTTCTGAAAAGCAGTTAATTCATCATCCGTAGAAACACGAGAATTAAGAACAACGAATTTAAAATCAATTGAGTCTATTTTATTGCGAACTGAGCTAAAAACACTTTCATTGGTTAGTTCACCTTTGCTTACCATATTAGCGTGTATTTTGCGCATCATGTATTCGATTCTATGTTCTTCTTTAAATCCTAATTGAAGCTTTACATAATAGCAAGTCTTATCAATTATTTCGTTTACAGTGTAGTGAACTTCCCATGG
>SYKJ01000111.1 GCA_005798205.1 Bacteroidota bacterium
CTCTGAATGTAGTGGAGGAATGCAAAAAAGAGTTGGAATAGCTCGCGCAATTGCAATGAATCCAAAATATTTATTTTGCGATGAACCTAATTCTGGTCTAGATCCTAAGACAGCGATTTTAATTGACACATTGATTAAAGATATCACTTTAGAATATAAAATCACAACAATTGTTATAACACACGATATGAACAGTGTCATGGAAATTGGTGAAAATATTATTTTTCTTCATGACACTAAAAAATGGTGGCAAGGCGATCGAGATTCAATTATTAAAACAGACAACCCTGAAGTTGTTTCTTTTGTGTATGCCTCAGAATTTATGAAGGAAATAAGGAGTTCTATCTTAGGAAACCGTGGTTAAAAGTTTTTGAATTCATTGTTGTTTTAAAAAAATATTTTATCTTTGCATCCCATATTAAAACTAAAGAAATTTTAATTGTTTCAAGCTTTAACGAAAGTTTTAAGGGTATTTAAAAACTAACTGCGGGTGTGGTGAAATTGGTAGACACGCCAGACTTAGGATCTGGTTCCGAGAGGTGTGCGGGTTCGAGTCCCTCCATCCGCACTATTAGGTCTCGTTTTATTAAAGCGAGACCTTTTTTTATTATGAATTAAAAAAAAAATAATGAATGTTTTCCGTGAGAATAAAGATGCTCTAAATGCTGTTTTGACTGTTAAAATTACAACTGAAGATTACAAAGATAAAGTAAAAAATTCCTTAGAAAAGTATAGGAAAACTGCAAAAATTCCAGGATTTCGTCCAGGTAATGTGCCTTTTACGTTTATTCAAAAACAATATGGAAAGTCAGTCTTAGCTGAGGAATTAAATAAACTTTGTAATGATGGCCTATATAATTTCATAATGGAAAATAAGCTGGATGTACTTGGAAATCCAATTCCTAAAACAGATTCTCAAGTTGTTGGAAACTTTGATGATCCTAGTGATTTTCAGTTTGAATTTGAAATTGGTCTCTCTCCATTTTTTGATATTCCCATTAGCTCTAGAACAAACTTTGATTATCCAATTGTTAAAGTGGATAAAGTTTTGATAGATAAACAAATTGAAGATTTGAGACGGCGCTATGGTAAACTTATCTCGGCAAGTATTGCTGGAGAAAAAGATATGATTCTCGGAAAATTTCAGGAACTCGACGAAAATGGACTTATAAAGGAAAACGGAATTAGTAATTCGAGTACAATTTCATTGGAATTTTTAGATGATGCAAATACAAGTCAGCTTTTTGTAGGAAAAAAAATAGGAGATATTTTAGAAATAGATCCGTCTAAAGTTTCAAAAAATGATAAAGACAAGGCAAGTTTACTTGGAATATCCGAAGCTCAGTTAGTTGGACTTACAAATCGGTTTCAGTTTACAATTTCGGAGATTAAAAACATGGAAATGGCAGATTTGAATTCTGAATTATTTGATAAATTATTTCAAAATGGAGAGGTTTCAACAGAAGAAGAATTGAGAAACCGCGTTGCTTTGGATTTACAGAAAATGTTTGCAGGTGATTCAGAACGTATTCTTACTCGAGATGTTTACAATTATCTATTGAACGAAACAAACATGAATTTCCCCCAAGAATTTTTGAAAAGGTGGATTAAACTTTCCTCTGAAAAGCCAATTTCGGATGAAGAAATAGAACTCGAATTTGACGCTTATTTAAAATCTTTAAAATGGCAATTGATTCAAACAAAAATAGTTAAGGACAATGACCTTCAAGTTAGTAAAGATGATGCACTTAATCACACTAAAAGTCTATTGATTGGCAATTATGCACAGTATGGTATGCCTGCACCTGATGATGAAGAGTTAACTGAAACTGCAACGCGACTCCTTACAAACAAAGAACAAGCCAAAACAATTTACGACCAGTTGGCAGAGAAGAAATTAACAGATTACTTTAAAGCAACGGTAAATCTTAAAAATAAAGAAGTTTCTTATGATGATTTTGTTGCTATCGCTTCGAAATAAATAAATTTGCTGAATTTTTAAATTACAAAATAGCAAACAAAAATTAAGAATGAGTGTTAAAAAATGAGTTTGAATAGTTAATTTTGAAATCTAAATAATTAAATAAATAGTATACATTATGGCAACTTTAGTAGGTAAACAATTTCCTGACATTACAGTAAATGCAATCGATGAAATGGGCGACACATATCAAATTAATGTCTTAGAGCAAGCAGCAGACAATAACAAAAAAGTGCTTCTCTTTTGGTATCCTAAAGATTTTACATTCGTCTGTCCAACTGAATTACATGCATTTCAAAATATCACTGCTGAATTAGAAAAACGCAATACAATTTTGATTGGTGCATCATGCGATACAGCTGAAGTTCATTTTGCATGGTTGAATACTCCAAAAGATAATGGAGGCATTGAAGGTGTAAAATATCCCTTAATAGCAGATTCAACAAGAGTTTTAGCATACGAACTGGGTATTTTAGATTATGATATGTACGATGAGGAAGATACCGATGGTGATAATGTGACTTATAGAGCAACTTATCTTATTGATGAAAAAGGAACTGTCTTTCATGAATCTGTGAATCATATGCCCGTTGGAAGAAATGTTAATGAATTTATTCGTTTAATTGATGCATTTTCGCATGTTCAAAATCATGGAGAGGTTTGTCCTGCTAATTGGGAAGATGGAAAAGATGCAATGTCTGCAACTCGCAGCGGCGTGGCTGATTATCTCAGTAAAAACTAGTTATGTTTCTTGAAATTTCGGATGATATTCTGCATGAACTTTTAGCAAACAATGAAAAGGTAATGGTGCAGTATAGCGCATCGTGGTGTGGAAATTGTAAAATTACGAAACCAAAATTCAAAAGAATGTCAGAGGAAAATGAAGATATTGCATTCTACTATGTGGACGCCGAAAAATTTCCTAATTCTAGAAAATTTGCTAGTGTCACTAATTTGCCAACTTTTGCAGCATTTAAAAATGGAACATTAGTGAAAGAAATGCAGGGAAACAAATTAGAAACTATTCAATCCGTTTTAGATGCGCTTGCCGATAATTAAACATATCTTAGATTTTGTTGAAAATAATGACGAAGATTATGTTATTGAGACAATTGAAACCCTTGAAAATTTGATAGATGCACCTGGATTAAAAGATGAAGAACTGGATGTTCTTGGAGAATTACTTTCCAACTTTTCTGGGGCTCTAGAAGTTCAAAAAGATATTTTAAACGGTACTCCAAAAAAAGAAGCATTAAATAATTTCATGAAACGTGTTGTGGGGTCAATTGACTCTTAAATCTCTTATTATCGCACTTGTTTCATTAAAAATTCAGATTTACTGACTACTTTTAGAGTCAGAAAAAATTGTTTAACTTATGTCTGATTTACTTTCAAAATTAGAAGCCATTCATTTTCGATTTATTGAAGTTAGTAAGATGATTACCGATCCGGAAATTATTTCAAATATGGAACGCTATGTTAAGCTAAACAAAGAATACCGAGATTTAGAAATTTTGAACGAACGCTATAAAGAGTATAGAAATCTAATTGAAAACATTAAAAGTTCTAAAGAATTACTACTAATAGAGACAGATTCCGAAATGCGAACAATGGCAAAGGAGGAAATTGATAATCTTGAACAAATTCGTCCTATCATGGAGGAAGAAGTAAAATTATTGCTAATTCCCAAAGATCCAGAAGACGATAAAAACGCAATAATTGAAATTCGATCGGGAACTGGTGGAGACGAAGCGTGTATATTTGTTGAAGATATTTTTAGAATGTACTCAATGTACTTCAAAGAAGTTGGTTGGAATTATGAAATTATAAACTCCTCAGAAGGATCAATAAAAGGATTTAAAGAAATTTCAATGAGCATAACTGGTGACGGAATCTATGGAATGTTGAAATTTGAATCTGGCGTACATCGCGTTCAAAGAGTTCCAGAAACTGAATCGCAAGGCCGTGTTCATACTTCTGCAATCACAGTGGCTGTTTTACCTGAAGCAGAGGATGTAGATTTTAATCTTGATATGAATGATGTACGAAAAGATACTTTTCGTGCTTCAGGAGCAGGAGGTCAGCATATTAATAAAACAGAATCTGCCATTCGCTTAACCCACATTCCAAGTGGGCTTGTTGTTGAATGCCAAGATGGACGTTCACAGCATAAAAACTTAGCACAAGCAATTTCTGTTCTTCGTTCTCGATTGTATCAAGCTGAGTTAGACCGCGTTCATAATGAACGGGCCGCTCACAGGAAAACCTTAGTTTCAACTGGTGATCGCTCTGCTAAAATTAGAACTTATAATTATCCACAAGGTAGAATTACAGACCACCGAATTAATAAAACCATGTATAATTTAAGTTCTTTTATGAATGGTGATGTACAAGAAATGATAGACTCGTTAAAAATGGCGGAAAATGCCGAAAAATTAAAAGGATAATCATGACTAAATTAGACCTTCTTGAAAAAATTAGAGAAAAACAATCTTTTCTATGCATTGGTTTAGATCCCGATTTATCTAAAATTCCGAGTCATCTTTTAGACTTTGAAGATCCTATTTTTGAATTCAACAAAAGAATTATAGATGCAACAAAAGATGTGTGCGTTGCTTATAAACCAAATACGGCTTTTTATGAATGCTATGGTTCTAAAGGTTGGGAATCTTTTGAAAAAACAGTGAACTACATACCAAAGGATTGTTTTATCATAGCAGATGCAAAACGGGGAGATATTGGAAATACCTCACGGTATTATGCTAAAACTTTTTTTGAAACTTATTCGTGTGACGCAGTTACGGTAGCTCCATACATGGGATTCGATAGTGTCCAACCATTTTTTGATAATCCTGGAAAGTGGGTTGTCCTACTAGCTCTTACTTCAAACGAAGGATCATCGGATTTTCAATTCAAAGAACTAGCAAATGGCCAAATACTTTATGAAACAGTAATTGAAAAAGCAAAAGAATGGGGGTCAGATGAATCATTGATGTTTGTTGTTGGTGCAACTAGAGCAGAGGAAATCGAGAATCTTAGAAAATTAGCACCTACTCATTTTTTCTTGGTGCCTGGAGTTGGCGCACAAGGAGGTAGCCTCAGTGATGTTGTAAAATATGGATCAAATAAGCAATGTGGATTATTGGTAAACTCTTCTAGGGATATTATATACGCCAGCAGTGGCCTAGATTTTGAGTTTTCAGTAAAAAAAGTTGC
>SYKJ01000112.1 GCA_005798205.1 Bacteroidota bacterium
TAAAGCAAAATCAGCATTTGGCTTTATAATTGGACCTACATTCAAATCTCTACGGTGAAAATAATTTGTGTCAATATAATCTACAAAGTTGCCGGGTGTAATAGATTCTCCGTCATCTAATAAGGTGAATTTTGTAATGCGATCTGTATATGTCTGCGTGAAAAGTGAAGTAGGTGGGTCTGTGTAGCGCCCACCAAAATTATGACCAAAAAGTAAATATAACTCTTGACCAATATTTCCTAATTCACCACCACAAACTTGAAATCGTGAGTCTGTAATTTGTCGAATATGGGGCGCAATACTTTCACCGTTTAATACTGCATTGATCATATCGTCAACATGTATTGCAGTTAATTTAGGAAAAGTAACAAAAATCCCTGCTTCGTTGTCTCGTCCATAACCTCCAAGCATATATAAATAAGATCCCAATTGAATGAACTCCATATTTGTAGAGCGCAAAGGATCAGCAATTGAAGTTGGCAACTGATTAATCGAGGCAACGGTTTCTGTCCAAGTAGATGTATCTAAAACAATAATGTATTCGTTTGCAAATTCTGGTGGAAACCCATCATTGCTATTTAAACCATGTAACCCATTTAATCTTCCACCAATTATGAGCCATTTATCTCCAGATTTTGCAAATGCACTCGAATGCGTTCCGGTTATAAAAGTCCCTTCAATTGGTTCAATACTGATGCTAAATGGAACTTCAGGTCCTAATTGAGCATGCGTTAAAACTAGTTGAAAAAAGGCTACTGAAATTAAAAAACAAGTTCTAAAAAATGAAATCATTGATTGACTTTTATGCAAAGATAAACTATTAATAATTCGATTTATCATGTTTTAATAATAGAAATTATGTCGCCATGCAGTATATTTACAAAAAAATATTTTCAAATGAAAACAACAACTTTACTTATTTTATTTTTTCTTACTTTCTCAAAACTATTTTCTCAAACAATCCCAGCGGGTTTTGTAAAGACTAACGTAATAACTGGTTTGCAATATCCCGTTCACTTCGACATGTCAGAAGATCAACGTTTTTTCATAACACAAAAAGGTGGAAATAGTTCAGGAGCTTGTGCTAATGGAAAAATCTTAGTTTACAGCAATTCAGGCACACTCCTTTCAACATTTTATGATTTAACAGATTCTGTTCAATGTGATTTTGAACGCGGATTGCTTGGGCTTGCTTTAGACCCCAGTTTTTCTAACAATCATTATGTTTATGCTTATTACAACCACAAATTCAATGGTGACGAGCGAATTAGGATAGTTCGATTTACAGAATTAAATAACATTGGAACAAATCCGACGCTTATTCTTGATATTGATGTAGCTAATAATATTCCTGGCAACCATGTCGGAGGGGTATTCGAATTTAAACAGTCCGATCCTACAAAAATATACGTTTCTATTGGTGATTTAGCAAAAGGTCAAGCTCTTTCTGCGGATACATCAACCAATTATGCCGACACAAAAAATACTCCTTTTGGTAAGATTTTACGCATAAATAGTGACGGAAGTATTCCACTTGATAATCCTTTTTACGATGATGGAAATGTTGCTGTAGGAAACGATGATCGTATTTGGTCATATGGACATAGAAATATTTTTGGTCTCTGTTTTAATCCAAATAATGGGAACTTATACGCTTCTGAAAATGGCTACAATAAGTGGGATGAGGTTGATTTTATTACTCCAGGAAAAAATTACGGTTGGATAACTTGCGAGGGAAACTACAGATATAATTCTACAACGGTAGCTTGTAATTTTCCTGGTTTAACGAATCCTATAGCAGAGTTTGGTACACCTTTACCTTCAATTACTGGTTGTGTCTTTTATACAAGTAGCGTTATACCATCTTTAACCAATCATTTACTTGTTGCAGACAATGATTACGGAAGAATTTATAATTTGACTATGGGAAATGCTCCTGCATATGATGTTGTATCTAGTAATGTTCAATGGGCTGATTTAACAGGAACTAATGAAGGTGGCTTAACCACCTTGAAACAAGGTCCAGAAGGTTGTATTTATGCAATGAATGGAGGTTACACCACAAATGGTAAAATTTATAAAATTTGTCCTTCAAATTTGTCTATTCAAGAAGAGAATGTGTTAAACAATGAACTAGGACAAAATTATCCAAATCCAAGTTCAGGAAATTCAATGATAGATTTTACAATTGCTAAAACAGCGGATGTTTCGATCACTATTTACGATGAAACAGGACGGAAGTTAAGCTGTCCTTATTCCCAAAATACTTCAGCAGGCAAGCATTCAATTGAATTAAATTTACAAAACCAAATGAAAAGTGGACATTATTTTTACACGATGGAAGTAAAGGAAAACAATGTTTTAATTTTTTCAACAACTAAAAAAATGCTAATTATTAACTAAAATTTATTTAGATGAAAACTACTTTCTTTTTTATATCCTTTTTAATCCTTTGTTCTCTTTCATATGCTCAGTTAAATGGTCCTGAGAGCATCGATTTTGATCCCGTTAACAACCGTTATTTGATTGCAAATAGCTCAAACGGTAAAATTATGCAGCGAAGTAGTAATGGAACTATAACACAATTTATTTCAGGTATTTCGCCGAATCCATATGGTTTAGAAGTAGTTGGAACTACTGTTTATGCTTGTTGTGGTGGAAAGGTTTTAGGCTTTGACTTGACAACTGGTCAGCAAGTTTTTTCTGTAAACCTTAGTGCTACTTTTTTAAATGGTATTACACATGATAATTCTGGAAATTTATTTGTTACTGATTTCTCAGCAAAGAAAATATATCGAATAGCAATTGCAACTCAAACTTTTAATGTCTTTGCTCAAAATTTAATTCAATCTCCAAATGGTATTATTTTTGATGAGCCAAATAACTCTCTTGTATTTGTGAATTGGGGTAATTCAGCAAAAATTAAAAAATGTTCTTTGGCTGACTCCTCTGTTACTACAATTTTGACTACTTCATACACGAATATTGATGGAATAGCAAGAAAAGCAAATGGTGACTTTTATATTTCTACATGGGGCACAAACAGCGTGTACAAATACAATAATCATTTTACAGAAACTCCAATTCTTATTGTTAATGGATTAAGTAGCCCTGCAGATATTTTTTATAACGATATAACCGATACTTTAGCAATTCCAAATTCAGGAAACAATACCCTTACTTTCGTTGGGCAATCTACTGCATCTATTGAGGAAATGAATCTAGGAGAAATCGCTATTTATCCAAATCCAAGTGCAAACGTATTGCTAATTAAATCCTCAAAAAAGACAATCGATCGAGTAGAATTAATAAATGAAAATGGGATTATTACGGGTATCTATCCAGTAGAGAACACCTTAGAATTGAAAATAGATGTAAAAGATGCTGAAAAAGGTCTGTATTTTATCCGACTATACGACAATAAAAAAAATCTAATAGGAATTCAAAAATTTATAAAAATAGATTAACTGTACCTTTTTTTGATATTTACATTATAAAATCTCTACATTCACTTAAGATTTAAATTATGATAAATAAAGTTTTATTAGGCACATTTTTACTTCTTTTTGTAAGTTCTTCCACTTCACAAACTGCTAGTTCTTTTGATCTCACAAAATACATCAATACAATATCAATCGAGGATTTAAAAACCCACTTAACCATAGTTGCCTCCGATGAAATGGAAGGACGAGACACTGGAACAGAAGGTCAGAAGAAAGCTGGGGTTTATTTGATAAATACGTATAAGAATAATGGAATTTCTTTTCCAAAAGGAGCTACTAATTTTTATCAAAAAGTGCCATCTGCTTTTATGGATGGATTGCCTGATTCTGAAAATATTTGGGCTTTTATCGAAGGTTCAGAAAAACCAGAGGAAATCATTGTTGTTTCAGCTCATTACGATCACATAGGCATTATTGGTGGTGAAATTTACAATGGTGCTGATGATGATGGTTCTGGCACTGTTGCTTTGTTAGAAATAGCACAAGCTTTTCAAGAAGCCAAAAATGATGGTTTTGGACCAAAACGTTCTATTTTATTCCTACATGTAACGGGAGAAGAACACGGCCTATATGGGTCAAGTTACTATACTGAAAACCCATTGTTTCCGCTTAAAAATACAATTTCTAACATCAATATTGATATGATTGGTCGAAGTGATGAATTTCACAAGAAGTCAAATAAATACGTCTATTTAATTGGCTCTAATTTTCTTTCTACAGATTTGCACAATGCTTGTGAACAAGCAAATAAGCAATACATAAAAATTAAGTTAGATTACAAGTTCAACAGTAAAAATGACCCAAATCGTTTTTATTACCGTTCTGA
>SYKJ01000009.1 GCA_005798205.1 Bacteroidota bacterium
ATGTACCACATGAAATTGATGGACTTTATATGGGAACTCAATACAATGAGTTTGTATTTCCGGAGGCAAGTACAGCTTTTAATTTTAATAAATCAATAAAAGGAAAAGAAGTTAGAGGAATGTTTCAGTTTACTGGTAATAATATAAATTACACTGGGGGTGCATTCTGGGAATTCCATTTCATTCATCCTAAGTCAAAAAAATTAATTTGTATAAGCGGTTATGTTGATGCACCTTCCACTACAAGTTGGACCCAATCTTTGCGTGAAATTCAAGCAATTTGGAAGAGTATTGAAATTCTATAAATTAGATGCATACAAAATTAAGTGCTGTTATTATTACCTATAACGAGGAAAGAAACATCCAACGTTGTATCGAGTCCTTGTTACCGGTTGCCGATGAAATTATAGTCGTCGATTCTTTTTCAACGGATCGCACTGAGGAAATTTGTAAGTCCTACGGTATTTTATTTATTCAAAATGCCTTTGAAGGTCACATTGAACAGAAAAACATGGCTTTAGGGCAAGCTAATCACGATTGGGTTCTTTGTTTAGATGCAGACGAAGAACTTTCTGAAACTTTGCAAAATAGCATAAAGTCGACTTTAGTATCCCCAAAATTTGATGCATATTCTTTGAATAGATTAACTAATTATTGTGGTAAATGGGTAAAATATTGTGGTTGGTATCCAGACACAAAAGTTCGATTAGTAAAAAAAAATAAAGCAGTTTGGACGGGCACTAACCCACACGACAAACTAGTTTTAAAAGATAATTCAAAATTTGGGCACTTAAAAGGGGATTTGTTGCATTATTCCTATTATTCAAAAGAGGACCACTTTAAGCAAATTGAATATTTTGGAACGATTGCTGCAAAAGAATTATTTTTAAAAGAAAAAAAAATAACTTTTTTTTTACTTTATTTAAAGGTTATCAATCAGTTTTTTAAAAGTTACTTTATAAAAATGGGGTTTTTAGATGGAAAAACTGGATGGAACATATCTATACGAAGTGCTTATGCCACATATCGTAAATATCAAATTTTGAAGAAAATGTACCATTAAATTTATGAATCGAATAATCATTTCAAGAACAGATAGCATCGGTGACGTGCTTTTAACCTTACCACTTTGTGTTTGGATAAAAGAAACCTTACCACAAACTGAATTAGTTTTTATAGGTAGGTCTTATACTCAAGCAATTATATCATGTTTTTCTGTTGTTGATTCATTTATAAATTTTGATGAGTTTGACAACATGCCCTCTGGCGAAAGAATCGAAAAGCTAAAAGCTGATTGCATCATTCATGTTTTCCCAAATAGTAAGTTAGCGCTGTTGGCAAAAAAAGCCAAAATTCCCATGAGAATAGGAACTGCACATCGAATTTTTCATTTGTTGACCTGTAATTATCGTCTAAATTTTAGCAGAAAGCGCTCTTTGTATCACGAGTCGCAACTTAATTTCGAACTTCTAAAACCCTTAGGATGTAAAAGTGTCCCATCTTTAAATTCACTTTTTGCATCCCTTACTAATTTTAAAATACCTTCTGTTTCTTTACCTCAGGATTTTTCAGCTGTAGATTTTTCAAATTCAATTATTTTGCATCCAAAATCACAAGGAAGTGCTTTGGAATGGCCTCTTGAAAAATACATTGAGTTAGCAGAATTATTGCTTAAACAAAACAAGACAGTCATCTTCACTGGAACAAAAGAGGAGGGAAAACAATTTAGCTCGATTTTGCCAATACACGATAAAATTATTGATGGTTCTGGAAAATTTACTTTAGCTCAATTAATAAAGTTAATCGGTAGCTGTGAAGCTCTTGTTGCCTGTTCTACAGGCCCTTATCACATTGCAGGGATATGTGGAATAAAAGCAGTCGGCTTATTTTCATCACGCAAGCCAATCCACCCTGGTCGTTGGAGCGCATTGGGTTCTAAATCTGTAGCACTTGTTTATGATGAAAATTGCAGCACTTGCTTGAAAGGAAAAGTTTGTTTTTGTATTAAAGATATTAGCGTTCAACATGTATTGGATGTAATTAATAAAAAGAACGATTGAATGTTTATTAATTTTCAAATCTCCATGCCTTTCTTTGTCTTAAGTATTAGGAGTTAATCGAACTTTATATCTTTGTAAGACATTTTTAAGCATGGAATACGATTTTCGACAGATAGAAAACAAATGGAGAACTTTTTGGGCAAAGAACCAAACATATAAAGTTGTCGAAGATTCTACCAAAGAAAAGTTTTATGTTTTAGATATGTTTCCTTATCCATCAGGTGCTGGATTGCATGTTGGTCATCCACTTGGATACATAGCTTCTGATATTTTTGCACGTTACAAACGCCTCAAAGGGTTCAATGTTTTACATCCAATGGGTTACGATTCTTTTGGTCTGCCAGCAGAACAATATGCTATTCAAACTGGACAACATCCTGCTAAAACTACAGAAAATAACATTGCTCGTTACCGAGATCAATTGGATAAAATGGGATTTTCTTTTGATTGGTCGCGCGAGCTTAGAACTTCTGACCCTAATTATTACAAATGGACACAATGGATTTTTAAATTATTGTTTAATTCCTACTACGACCTGAAAGAGGATAAAGCAATTCAAATTGAATTGTTAATTCAGGTTTTTGAAAACTCAGGAAGTTATAGTGTTTATGCTATTTCTGAAGAATGTAGTGCGTTTTCTGCAAGCGAGTGGAAAAATTTTAGCATACACGAAAAAGAGGAAATACTTCAAAAATACAGAATTGCCTATCTAGCAGATACTTGGGTTAATTGGTGTCCTAAATTAGGAACGGTTTTAGCAAATGATGAGATTGTAAATGGAACTTCAATACGTGGAGGATTTCCAGTTGAGCAAAAACTTATGCGACAGTGGTCTATGAGAATTAAAGCATACGCTGAAAGATTGTTACAAGGCCTTGATCTAATTGATTGGACAGAGTCAATCAAAGAACAACAACGCAATTGGATTGGAAAATCAAAAGGTGCTTCAGTTGCTTTTAATGTGGAAAATTCCGACTTAAAAATTGCAGTTTTTACAACCCGTCCCGATACAATTTTCGGTGTTACGTTTATGGTGCTAGCTCCAGAACATGAATTCGTAAAAAAAATAACCACTGCAGCTCAAAAAGATGCTGTGGAGGCGTATGTTAAATTAGCAGCATTAAAAACGGAAAGAGATCGCCAAGCAGATGTTAAAAACATAACAGGAGCTTTCACAGGAGCTTATGCGATTCATCCTTTTTCTGGAGAAAAAATTCCAATTTGGATAGGTGATTATGTCTTGGCAACTTATGGAACGGGTGCAGTAATGGCAGTTCCTTGTGGTGACCAAAGAGATCATGATTTTGCAAGGCATTTTAATTTGGAAATTCGCTGTATTTTTAAAGATACTGACGTTTCTGAAAATGCTTATAGCGAAAAAGATGCACTTATTGCAAATTCAGATTTTTTAGATGGGTTAAACGCTAAAGAAGCAATGGAAAAATGCATTGCTAAAATTGAAGAACAAAATTTAGGAAAAGGACAGGTTAATTACAGACTGAGAGATGCAGTTTTCTCTCGCCAACGTTATTGGGGCGAGCCTTTCCCAATTTTTTTTAAGGATGAAATACCTTATTTGGTGGAAGATAAAAATCTACCTATTGAATTACCAAAAGTTGATAAATACCTGCCTACAGAAGATGGCGAACCACCTCTTGCTCGGTCAAATCCAAAGGACTGGAATTTTTTTGAGGGTGACCGAATGGAATACAATACAATGCCGGGTTGGGCAGGAAGCTCGTGGTATTTTTTGCGTTACATGGATCCAACAAATACCAATGAATTTGTCTCTCGTGAAAAAGTGGAGTATTGGAAAAATGTTGATTTATATATCGGTGGCTCAGAGCATGCAACAGGTCATCTTTTATATGCACGTTTTTGGACAAAATTCTTATTTGATTTAAACTATTTACCTTTCGATGAACCTTTTCAAAAATTAATAAATCAGGGAATGATTCTCGGAAGAAGTAGTTTTGTCTATCGACTTCATGGTGAGAATACTTTTGTATCTAAAGGAAAAATAGCCGATTTATCTGTGCTTCCTATTCATGTTGATATTAGCTTGGTAGACAACGACCATTTAAACATGTCAGAATTTAAAAATTGGCTTCCAGAATTTAAAAATGCAAAATTTATCTTGGAAGAAGATGGTTCCTATTTATGTGGTTCCGAAGTAGAAAAAATGTCTAAATCAAAATTCAATGTGCAAACGCCCGATGAGCTAGTTGAAAAATTTGGTGCCGACACGCTTCGGATGTATGAAATGTTTCTCGGACCGCTAGAACAAAGTAAACCTTGGGATACAAAAGGAATAACAGGAGTTTTTGGGTTTCTAAAAAAATATTGGCGCTTGTTTCAATCAAATGGAGGGTTTGCAGTTACAAATACTGATCCTAGCAAAGAATCGCTAAAAACAATTCATCATGCAATAAAAAGAATTCAAGAGGATTTAGATCGCTTTTCTTTTAATACTTGTATTTCAAACTTAATGATTTGCGTGAATGAACTTACGGAACAAAAATGTAATCACCGACAGATATTAGAACCTCTTACAATTCTTCTTTCACCTTTTGCACCGCACTTAGCAGAGGAAGTGTGGAGTTTATTGGGACACGAAGATGGCTCTATTTCCTTTGCAGTTTTCCCGCAGTTCAAGCAACAATTTTTAGAAGTGGCAGCTTATGATTATCCAGTTTCTTTTAATGGGAAGTTTCGCTTTAAAATCACGCTCGACTTAAGCATGAAAGTTTCAGAAATTGAATCGCATGTTTTAGGTCTTGATGAGGTAAAAAAATGGTTGCAGGGAAATGCACCTAAGAAAATAATTATTGTGCCAGGGAAGGTAAT
>SYKJ01000113.1 GCA_005798205.1 Bacteroidota bacterium
CTGAAAACTCCACATGCCAGTAGGGTAGGTAGGTACAAAAAATAGCGAAATTGGCGCTTTATCAAGGCCAAAGATAGCTTGTAAGGTTAGGTTAAGTTCTGTGAAAGCTTTCTCATTAAATTTTGGAGATTCTCCTTGTGCAACGAGAATTCCAGTCGATTTTAAAGCCTTGTAACAATTCGTATAAAATTCAACGGAAAATAAACCCTCTGCCGGACCAACTGGATCGGAACCATCAACGATTATCAAATCATATGAGTTTGGAGAAGCATTTTTTAGGAATTCAATTCCATCGCCTACAATTAACTCCAATCTTGGATTATCAAATTCTGCAGCGATTTTTGGCAAGTGAATTTTACAAGCTTCAATGACTTCGCCATCAATTTCAACCATTGTAACTTGTTCAATATTTTTGTGTCGCAGCACTTCTCTTGCTGTTCCACCATCACCACCGCCAATTATGAGTACATTTTTGGCACTTGGAAGTGAGAATAGCGCAGGATGTGAAATCATTTCATGGTAATGGAATTCATCTTTCTCCGTTGTCATTACCATATCGTCAAGCGCCAGCATTTTTCCGTATTTATAGGATTCTAAAATTCTGACACGCTGAAATGGAGACTGGACATCAAATAAAACCTCTCCTGTGAAACGCAAAGAAAGCGCTTGTTCGTCGTCTTTATCTGTAAACCAAACATTTCGCGTATAAAAATCAGGATTTCTCCATTCTGCAGCCTTTTGGCGCATGCTGGTAATATCGAAGTCGTTGCGTTGTAATAAGTTAACAGAACCACGCTTTAATTCCAAAGCAGAGTATGATTTTGCTCCGAAACATTCTTTTAAATGGTCGAAAGAGATCCAAGCATTCATTTCACCACAAGTAAATAGATCCACTGCAGCATATCCGTATTCTGGCCAAGTGTGAATTGCAAGATGGCTTTCTTGAATCACAACAACACCCGAAACTCCGTATGGAGAAAAATGGTGAAATGTAGAATTGATAACGGTTGCTCCGGCTTTTTGGGCAGCTGCGACCATGTCTCTTTCAATTGCACTTACATCGTTCATGATGGAAGGCTCACAATTCATAAATTCAACTAAAATGTGGTTTCCTAAAGCTGTACTCATTTTAAATTACGATTAAAAAAATAAAAAAGTGCTGCAAAAGTAAAGCTTTCTAAGCGATTTCAAGCGAAGAACCAACAAATAATTCAATTCCTTGTATTTTGGGAATTTTACACTAAATTTCTTTAGGATATTTCTATTACTCCTTTAAGAAGCGTAGTTTATTCAAGGTAACTTTAATTCTCGCTTGACCAAAAATAACGGTCGCGTTTTTTCCTTTTAATTCTTCAACAATACCAATGCGGTTGGATTGGATTAACTGCACTTTAGATCCGACTTGAATCAATTCTTGCTGATAGGATTCTATTTTTTCTTGTTGCTTTTTTGATGGCTGCTTTGGCTTTAAAGCATCTTGATTTTTAATTTCTCTTTTGGATTTCTCTAATCTTAAATATTGAACAATTTCATGAATAAGCTTAGCGTTTACATCTTTTTTTCTCGACTTAAAATTAAACTGCTCGATGAATTGAAGCATTCTTTTTCCCGCCTGCAATTGTTTACCACTTACTTCATGCACTTGATTCATCTGAGAAAGGCGCACATCAAGTTTTTGCTCCTTTGATTCGAACTCCAGCTTTGCTTTGTTTGCCTCTATGGAAGAACGGTTGAACTTCTGGGATTTCTCCACCAACTCATTTCTTTCCTTTTGAAGGGAATTAAGAAGTTTGTCTAGGTTTACTTTTTTCTCGTTCAATCTACTTTTTGCATCTTCAATTAATTCTTTAGAAATACCATTCATTTGTGCAACTTCGAAAGTAAAGGAACTTCCCGGTTGTCCGCTAGAAAAGACATACAAAGGTTGTAAGTTCTTCTCGTTAAACAACATGCAGCCATTTTGAGCATGTGGAAATTCGCTTGCTTTAAGCTTGATATTTCCGTAATGTGTGGTAATTACAGCGAATGATTTCAAATGGTAAATTTGTTCAAAAAAGACCTCCGCAAGAGCGCCGCCTAATTCGGGATCAGAGCCAGTTCCAAATTCATCTAGAAGTAAAAGAGATTGCTGCTTCGCATTTTCTAAAAAATACTTCATCCTTTGCAAGCGATAAGAGTATGTACTTAACTCATTTTCAATAGATTGATTATCCCCAATATCAGTAAAAATACTTTCAAAAAAGCACATTGTACTATTTTCATCCACAGGAACTAATAAACCTGATTGCAGCATCATTTGGAGTAAACCAATGGTTTTTAAGGTAATGCTTTTTCCACCGGCATTTGGACCAGAAATCACAAGCAATCTCGAGTTTGGAGTCATAGAGATACTTTGTGGAAATGTCTTTTTCCCAATTAATTTATTTGACTGCAATAGAATAGGGTGGAGGGCTTCATTTATTTGAAAACCTACTGTTTGTCCAATAAGAGGTAAATTTGCGTTTAAATCAAGTGCTAATTTACATTTTGCGTTGATAAAGTCAAGTTGAACTAGTAATGATTGATACGCTTCAATGAGTGGTTTTAAATATGCGATTTTTTCAGTTAGAGCTTGTAAAATCCTATGAATTTCCTTGCGTTCATCATCAAATAGGAATTCCAATTCATTATTTAGTGGAACATTCACAATTGGCTCTACAAAAGTCAGACTTCCCGTTTTACTTGAGCCGTGAATATTTCCAAGCACTTTTCGTTTAAAAGTAGATTGCACCGTCAATACACGACGATCATTAACGAAACCCTCTAATGTTTCACCAAGAATTTTATCCTTGTTGTATTTTCGCAATTCCTTATCAAAATTTCGATTAATCTGGACGCGTAGGACCTTAATTCGAACTCTAATTTCTTTTAATTTTTTGGAGGCATCATCTTTTATATTTCCATCACGATCAAAGACTTTATCGATTTCTTGGGTGATTTCATCTGTGTAATAAACATCACTCGTTAGTGCTTTTAGCAAGGGATATTGAAAAAGTGACTTATCAAAAAATTGAATAATCTTATTTACTAGAAAAGATGCCTGGTACAATCTTCTAAATCCCTCAATTGGAATAACAGCTTGTTGAATTCCAAGTAGGCGAATTTCATTTTCCAATTCCTCAAAATCAAGTGCTGGAAATCTTTCGTTTTTTATTTTAATTGATTTAAATTCATTGAGTCTATTTAAATCTGTTTTAATTTGTTTGAATTTATTAGTGGGAATTAATTTTTTCGCCAATATTTTAGCACTCGTTCCAACGCAGAAAGATTCAAGCCAATCTCGAATAATTTCAAATTCTAAATCTTTTAATGTTTGAGCATCCGTTGTTTGCATAAAACAAAGTTAATATAAAAGCATAAGAGCTTATTATAGTAAACAAGTATCAAACAATTGAGTTCGTTTGACGATTGCTAATAGTTCGAATTTGTACTATAATTAATATTATGTTAAATAAGAATAGTAAAACAGAAGCCCTACTGTATATTAACATAGAAATAGAATTGATTACTTGGTTACTATATGATCTTCGGAACTTTGTGCGATTGCAGATTTATCAAAGCGAAGTTTGGTTCCCTCTGCTTGCACAAGAACTGTTGTATCTGCAACTTCCAAAATTTTCCCATGAATTCCACCAATCGTTACGACTTTATCACCGGCTTTTAAATTATCCCTAAAATTTTTCAATGCTTTTTGTTTCCTCATCTGAGGACGAATCATAAAAAAATAAAAAACCAAGACCATTAGGCCTAACATTACTAAACTTTGAATTGAGCTACCTCCCATACTAATTGTTATTTATTATATTAAACTTTATTTTATTGTTGCATTAATAACCAAGATATGAATATTTGGTTCTGTATTTGACATTGTTGTTACAGATTTATTAATTTTTTTCGAACTTAGATTGGCTGTATTTACCTCTGCAGTAATTTTACTTGACTC
>SYKJ01000114.1 GCA_005798205.1 Bacteroidota bacterium
GGCATTGATAATGCAATAAAGGAATTATATAATACTGGATATATGCACAATCATTGCAGAATGTATACAGCGTTTTTAGTTTGTAATGTTGCAAAATCTCATTGGCACCATCCCGCTCAGTGGATGTATTATCATTTACTTGACGGAGATTGGGCTAGTAATGCTTGCAGTTGGCAGTGGGTTGCCGGAGCAAATAGCTCTAAATTATATTTAGCCAACCAAGAAAATATCAATAAATATTCAAAAACAAATCAGGCGAAGAGTTTTTTAGATATTCCCTACGAGCAAATTGCTGTTATGGAAACTCCCAATATTCTATTACAATATCAGAAATTTGAATTTGAATTTCAGCTCCCACAGCCAACAACGGTCAAAGTAGACAAGCAACTCCCAACTTTTATTTACAATTACTATAATTTAGATCCTTTGTGGCACAAAGATGAAAAAGGAAATAGAATTTTGTTACTTGATCCAAGTATATTTAAACTATATCCAGTGAGCAAAAAATGCATTGATTTTATGTTAGAATTGAGCAAAAATATAAAGGATATTCAAGTTTATATCGGTTCTTTTCATGAATTAGTCGCAGAATTCTCATTGGACAAAGTATTTTTTAAAGAACATCCTTTTAATTTCGATTACAAAGGAACTGAGGAGAGTAGAGATTGGATCGCTCCTGATGTAAGTGGATATTATCCATCTTTCTTTAATTATTGGAAAAAAGTTCAAAAAGTGTGGAATTTAAAATAGAAAAATGATCATCAATCAAAGAGAGATTCAAGCGTTAGACCAGCGCTACAGAACTATTTTTATCAATTCCTTAGCCGGTTTTAGACAGGCAGTTTTAGTAGGCACAAAATCGCTTCACGATCAAACTAATTTGGCGATTTTTAACTCTCTCATACATTTAGGAGCCGATCCTGCTTTGTTTGGTTTAATAAGTCGACCGGATACTGTCCAAAGAGACACCTTGCAAAATATGATAGACACAAAAGAATTTTCTCTCAATTACGTGAAGTCCGATGTTTACAAAAAGGCACATCAAACTTCAGCTCGTTATCCTAAAGGAGTTTCTGAATTTGAAAAAACAGGACTTAAAGCAGTTTATGAAGATGGATTTTCCGTTCCTTTTGTTGAGAATGCGGTGGTTAAAATTGCAATGAAATATGAAGAAAGTATTTTGATTCCCTTAAATGGAACTGTTCTAATTGTTGGGAGTATTTTACAGGTTTGCATTGACGATCAACTCGTTGGAGAAGATGGTTTTGTGAATTTATCGGCATCTAAAGTATTGATAAGTCAAGGTCTTGATGCTTATTTTATTTCACAAGAACTTGGTAGATTGCCTTATGCTAAACCTTAAATTTTAAAATGTTTGTAACGAATGAAAGGCACAAAGAAATCTTTTTTACCTCAAAAAACCTGTTTGGTTTGTGAAAGGCCTTTCACTTGGAGGAAAAAATGGGAAAAAGTATGGTCTGATGTCAAATATTGCTGCGATAAATGTAGAATGAATAAGCAAAAAATATGAGCAAAGTAGGTATCGTTTTTCCAAATCAGTTATTTGAGGAGCTTCATTTTTCATCGACTTGTGATACAATTTATTTGGTTGAAGAATTTTTATTTTTCAGTCAGTATAGTTTTCACAAGCGTAAGATTTGTTTTCACAGAGCAAGCATGAAATTTTATGAAACTTATTTACAAAAGAACCATAAAAAAGTTATTTATATTGATGCATCCAACGAATTAGCAAAGATTCAAAATCTAGTTTCTGGTCTCAAAGAAAAGGGAGTAAATACAATTGAGTACATTGATTCAACAGATTTTATTTTAGAAAAAATAATAAATAGAAAGTCTGTGGAATTAGGAATAGAATTAGTCAAATTATCTTCTCCTATGTTCCTTAATTCAATTACTGAGATTGAAACTTATTTTTCTGATAAAAAAAGAATGTTTCAAACGGATTTCTATAAAAATCAACGCAAAAAAAGAGGTATTTTGATGGATTTCAAAAATAATCCGACTGGTGGTAAATGGACTTTTGATGATGAAAACCGTTTGAAATACCCAAAAGATAAAGTCCCTCCAATTACAAATTTTTTAAAGCCAAATTCTTTTTATACAGAGGCATTAGCATATACCCAAAAGTATTTTCCAACTAATATTGGAGAACTAGATTCCGACTTTATTTATCCTACAACTCACGAGGAAAGTAAAATTTGGTTAAATAACTTCTTTAAAACCAGATTTTCTGAGTTTGGGCATTTTGAGGATTCAATAGTACAAAATGAATACATTTTGCACCACAGTATTTTAACTCCGATGTTAAATGTTGGTTTGTTAAGTCCTCAATTTATTATTGATGAAGCGTTAGAATATTCAAAGACAAATGAAATACCCCTAAATTCTTTAGAGGGATTTATTCGGCAAATTGTTGGCTGGCGCGAATTTATACGAGCAGTATATTTATTGAAAGGTACTGAGGAGCGCACAAAAAATTACTGGCAATTCTCAAGAAAAATACCTGCCTCATTTTGGAATGGAACTACGGGAATTGAACCCATTGATTCAACAATTAAAAAGGTTTTAAAATCTGGATATTGTCATCACATTGAGCGACTGATGGTATTAGGTAATTTCATGCTTTTATGTGAGTTTGATCCCGATGAGGTTTATCGCTGGTTTATGGAGTTATTCATAGACTCCTACGATTGGGTAATGGTTCCTAATGTATATGGAATGAGTCAATTTGCAGATGGAGGTATCATGTCTACCAAACCTTACATTAGTGGAAGTAACTATTTAATGAAAATGAGTGATTACAAGAAAGGGGAGTGGCAAAAAGTTTGGGATGGCTTATTTTGGAATTTTATGGACAAGCACCGTTCATTTTTCCTTCAGAATCCTCGTTTAGGAATGTTAATTCATACCTTTGATAAAATGGATACTGAAAAAAGAACTGAACACTTAAACTCAGCTGATAACTTTTTCAAATCGCTTGACTCAGTTAAAGTAAAGTAAGATGAATTATTTTATAATTTAAAAATTTGTCTTTTGTATCACTTCACCAATAAACTTTATATTAACTTTGTTTCTTTAAGTATTTATATCAATATTTAAACTCAGATTATGTCGAAAGAAAACAAAATGCGCAGAAAAGCAATTGATTGCAAAATGATTGGACCTAGTACCTCAAGCCCTGGTTATTTTAAGTACGAGATTACAATACAGGAAGAATCTGGAAAAATCCATAAAGAACCTGCTTATGGTGTTGACATGCAAGATGCTATTTCGAGGTTAGTGTGGACAGAAAGAATCGAAAATGTTAACCCAAAAGCAAATATTTTAATAATTGTATTAGCTTGGGCAACAACTCTTATAGTGCCCTCAATTATAGCCGTTAAGACTGACAACCCTATTTGGATTTTGATTGCTTTTGTTTTAGCAGCTGTCTTGGGTTTGCTGATGATTCAATTGGATAAGTATTTCAAGCGAGGTCAGTAAGTATTCTTTATCTCCTAAACTCAAGCTTTTTTTGTAAAATCATCATCTAAGCCCAACTCTGCATCTCTTGTCAATTTAAATGCATGTATTTTTTTAGCTTGAAAAATTCAAAAAATATCCATAAGTTGTAATCTTATAATGTCATCAACTAAAATTTAGTTTTCAAAAATCCCTAAACCTTGTCGAATGACTTTTGCCTCACCATCACTACAGTCAACAATTGTAGAAGGCTCTAAATTTCCATAACCTCCGTCAATTATAAATTCAATTCTATCTTCAAATCGTTCATAGATCTCTGCAGGATCGGAAAAATATTCTTGTATTTCGTCCTCATCATTGTGTAAGGAAGTAGTTGCAATTGGATTTCCTAGAAGACGAACAATTTCAATGATTATTTGATTTTTTGGAATTCGAATACCTATTTCTTTTTTATTTGAATCAAAATATTTTGGCACATCATTGCTAGCATTTAAAATAAAAGTAAATGGTCCAGGCAAATAATAGTTAAGTAGTTTGAATGTTGAACGATCA
>SYKJ01000001.1 GCA_005798205.1 Bacteroidota bacterium
AATTCACTATGAAGTTTCTCGAAAATCCTTGGGAGAAAGCCTTGCAAAAGAATATGAAATTCCAGTTTTGATTGAGCAATGCAATTTTGCTAAAAACGAAAAAATAAAAGGCACTGTAAACAAAAGATTCCTTTTTTCAAATAAGATAAATTCAATGGAAGAAGAGTATAGTCCGATTTTAACTCAAAATGGTCTTCATTTATTTTTTACAGGAAGGAACTCTGAAAGTACAGGAAACAACCAAAATTTAGAGGACGAAAGATATTTTGAGGATATTTATCACTTTGAATGGAACAATGATGAAAAAGATTGGAAGAAATCTTCTCAATCATTAGAGGGAATAAATACAGAAGGTTTTGATGCACTTAATTACATTTCAAAAAACGGGAAGTATGCTTTAGGGACAATAAACACATCATCATCAAAAGAAAAAACTACGAAAAGTTCCGATATTTTTGAAATTACAACAGAGGAAGAATTGCTCTTTGAAAGTGCTACTATTATAAATAATAAAAACATAAATACTTCCTATTTTGAGGGCTCAGCAGTAATAAGCGATACTATTTTAAATGGTGCTGATTACTCTCAATTTTTGTACTTCGTGAGTGATCGACAAGCAGAGCAAACACTTACCGATATTTATTGTATTGAGAAAAAGAATGGAACTTGGATGAAAAACGAAACTAAATTAAAAACGATAAATTCTAGTGGTCGGGAAACCACTCCCTTTATCACTCCAAATGGCCGTTTTTTATTTTTTAGTTCTGACGGGCTTCCTGGAATGGGCGGTTATGATATTTATTACAGTGAAAATAAAAATGGCGTTTGGGGGCCGCCGATTAATTTAGGTGCAGCATATAATACAGTAAATGATGACACGCACTTTCAAATTTATCCTGAGCTAAAAAAAGCAGTAATGGCAGGAATTAATCAAACTGATGGGGTTTTTAATTACGATATTTTTCAAATCGATTTAAGTGATTCAGATTTTACTTTTTTGAAAGATTGAAACCAGCAATTCAGTGCTGAAAAATAATCTTCCTTAATTTAGCAGTCACTTTATGAAACGCTACTTTTTTCAGATTTCTTACAACGGTAAAAATTACCATGGTTGGCAACGCCAAATTAATGCAATAAGCATACAAGAAACGCTCGAAACTTGCTTTTCTAAATTGTATTCCAATGCAGAAATAAGTATTGTTGGTTGTGGCAGAACCGATACCGGCGTTCATGCAAATAGTTATTTTTTTCATATTGATTTGGAGAATGTTGGTGACACTTTGTTCTTTGTTTTGCGATTAAATAAAATGCTCCCAGAAAGTATTTATGTGAAAGAAATGGTAGAAGTAAATTCTGATTTACATGCGCGATTTGATGCTAAAAAGAGAACTTACCGCTATTTTTTGCATCAAAAAAAAGATCCTTTCAAGGAAGATTTTAGTTGGTATTTTCCACAAGAAATTAACCTCGGAAAAATGAATGAGGCAGCTACTTTTTTAATAGGAGAAAAAGATTTTTGTTCGTTTGCGAAAGTTCATTCGGATGTAAAAACCACAATCTGCTCTGTTTATTCTGCAAAATGGCATATTTCTGAAAAAGGTATTTATTTTGAAATTTCAGCCAATCGTTTTTTGAGAAATATGGTCCGAGCAATTGTTGGCACCTTACTAGAGGTTGGATTAAATAAAATCGAAGCACAAGAAATTAACTCAGTGCTAGAAGCCAAGAATCGACAAGAAGCTGCCGTTTCTGTTCCAGCTCACGGCTTGTTTTTATGGGAAGTTATTTACTAAGAATGAAAAGGTTTATTTTTTTTATCTTTCTAATATTCTACAGCTATGCTGCCATTCGCTACCACCTAGGAAAAGATTTAGTTGGGTTTAAAGAAACCATTTTTGTTTTAAATAAGGCTCTTGCCTGGACAGCTGGCACTTTGTTTATGTTGACCTTGCTTCCTCAAAAAAAACTTGATAGATTTTTAGTGCAAAGAAGACAACTTGGAACTTGGGCTTATGGTTTAGCGCTTGTCCACATTATTTTGATTATTCTTATACTAAACCCTGAGCTATACCCAAAATTTTACAGCGATTCAAAATTAAACTTTCAGGGTTGGACAACAATTTTTCTAGGTATTGGGTCAATTCTATTATTTAGTTTGCCCTTATATGCTTCGCTCAAAAAGTCAGAACAATTGTCTCATCTCTATCGTTTTGGTCGTTATGGCATCTATTTAAACATATTACATGTGACTTCTATTGGTGCAAGTGGTTGGTTTCTGCCATTTACTTGGCCCTACTTTATGCTGCCAATTACATTAATCTATGTTACTCAAGCCTTCGTGCTCATCTTTATAAATAAGACGGCTTCAAGAACCAAGTAATTTCAGAAGATTCTTTTGCTGCTTAGCTAAATTCTGCGCTAGAAGTTGGTAGCTCTCTGTTAATTTTTTTAAACAACCCTTGAAGTACTTTTCCAGGACCCACCTCGATTACTTCTGTACATCCGTCTATGAGCATTGCTTCCATAATTTGTGTCCATTTTACTGCACCTGTTAATTGCGAAACAAGATTTTTCTTAATTTCATCTGGACTAGACACCGCTTTAGCATTGTAATTTTGATAAACTGGGCAAATTGGAGTAGAAAAATGTGTTGCTTCAATTGCTGCAGCAAGTTCCTCTCTCGCAGGTTCCATTAATGGAGAATGGAAAGCACCACCTACTTGTAAAATTAATGCTCTTTTTGCACCAGCTTCACTCAATTTTATACATGCCGTTTCTACAGCTGGTAAAGAGCCAGATATAACCAATTGTCCGGGACAATTATAATTTGCAGGAACAACAATTCCATTAATTTCAGAACAAACTCTTTCTACTGTTTCGTCATCTAAACCAAGAATAGCAGCCATAGTTGATGCT
>SYKJ01000115.1 GCA_005798205.1 Bacteroidota bacterium
ATCGAATACAAATATACTTAAAAGACATTTGTAAGAGAATATTTGCGAATTTTGAGAAAATTATTTGAACATGGTCAAAGTTGAATTGTGCTCTGCGACACAGGAAGCAGTTCTTTTGGCAAAGGATCTACAATTAGATCGAATTGAACTTTGTCAGAATCTAGAACAAGGTGGTCTTACACCTTCTTATGGGATGATCGAATATGCATTGGAGTTAGGTCTTGAGACACATGTATTAATTCGACCAAGAGCCGGTGGATTTTGTTACTCGCAACAGGAATTAAATATAATTTTTAAGGATATTATTTCTTGTAAAAAAATGGGGGTAAATGGTATCGTTATAGGTGCACTAAAAAATAATTTTGAAATAGATCAAGATGTTCTTAAACATATAAAATCGATTAGTGGCGATATGTCCCTAACTTTTCACCGGGCCTTTGACGAGACAATTGATTGGAAAAAATCAATGGATATTTTGATAAAGCATAAATTCAAACGAATTCTTACCTCCGGTTTTTGTTCAAATGTAGAACAAGGGTTTTTAGTTCTAAAAGAAATGATAGCCTACTCGAACGATAAAATTGAAATTATGCCCGGTGGTGGAATAAGTTCCTCTAATGTGAAAAAAATTATTCAAGAATTAAAACCAAAAGGCCTTCATTTTTCTGCAACTGTTAAAACTCTTTTGGATGAGGATTCTGCTTTTTCTGAGACGATTTTAAGAGTTGATTCCCAAAAAGTAAATCGTATTTTATCAATTGTAAGACAATAAGATTTATTCAGAAACTACTTAATTTGAAGCGTTCAATTTTCAATTTATTATCTTTGCATCAAAATTAAAATAAATGGCATTGAAATGTGGAATTGTGGGATTACCTAATGTTGGTAAATCAACGCTATTTAATTGTTTATCGAACGCAAAAGCGCAAGCTGCTAATTTTCCATTTTGTACTATTGAACCGAATATTGGAACGATTTCTGTGCCCGATGATCGATTAGAAAAACTAGAAGCCCTTGTAAATCCTGAACGGGTGGTTCCAACTACGATGGAAATCGTTGATATTGCCGGTCTTGTAAAAGGAGCTTCAAAAGGCGAAGGACTTGGAAACCAATTTTTAGCAAATATCCGAGAAACAGACGCTATTTTACACGTTTTACGTTGTTTTGATGACGATAATATAATTCATGTTGATGGGTCCGTAAATCCAGTTAGAGACAAAGAAATTATTGATATTGAATTACAACTTAAAGATTTAGACACCATTGAAAAAAAAATCAGTAGCTTGTCCCGTATAATTAAATCTGGAGATAAAGATTCATTGAAGGAAAATGAACTTGCTACTAAAATTAAAGATGGATTGGAGAAAGGAATTTCAGTAAGAGCATTGGATTTTACTCAAGATGAGCGCGACATTATTCACCGCTTTAATTTGATAACTTCAAAACCTGTTTTGTACGTTTGTAATGTCGATGAAGCTTCCGTAAAAATGGGAAATTCACATGTTCAAAGCATTGTAGAATCTGTACAAAAAGAAAAAGCGCAAGTCTTGGTGCTTGGCGCAAAAATTGAAGCAGATATAAGCGAACTTGAAACCTATGATGAACGAAAAATGTTCCTAGATGAATTAGGATTAGAGGAACCAGGAGTAAATCGTTTAATTCGCTCGGCGTACTCTTTATTGAATTTACAAACCTATTTTACAGCAGGAGTTAAGGAAGTTCGAGCTTGGACAATTCGAAAGGGAATGACCGCGCCACAGGCTGCAAGTGTTATCCATACTGATTTTGAAAAAGGATTTATTCGTGCTGAAGTTATGAAATATACAGATTTTGTCTCTTTCGGTTCAGAACAAGCATTAAAAGAGGCCGGAAAATTTAAGGTTGAAGGTAAAGAATACATCGTACAAGATGGTGATTTGATGCATTTTAGATTTAATGTCTAATTTTAAAACTATGATAGCAGCAAACAATCCAAATCTAAAATCATGGGTAAGCGTACCCAAAGACTCTGATTTTCCTATTCAAAATCTACCTTTTGGAATTATTGGTAATGCTATTCTCTCTCATCGTGTTGCAGTTCGAATTGGAGATTATGCGATAGATTTAAAAGCATTAGCTGAATTAGGATATTTAGATAATACAGATTTTGAAATTAAAGATTTTGATCACCTGTATTTAAATACGATGATGAAGAAAGGGAAAATTGCAGTTCGAAATTTGAGAAATCGTATTTCTGAATTACTAAGTGATACCAATAAGGACTTGCAAAATAATACAAAGCACAAAGAACAAGTTTTGCATTTGGTTTCTACTTTAGATGTTCACTTGCCCGTTCAAATTGGAGATTATACTGATTTTTATTCAAGTAAAGAACATGCTACAAATGTTGGAATGATGTTTAGAGATCCTGCGAATGCTCTGCTTCCCAATTGGTTATGGATTCCAGTGGCTTATCATGGTAGGGCATCTTCTATTGTTGTTTCCGGAAAAAATATTCACCGACCTAAAGGACAAATAAAGCCAAGCCCTGATGAAAACCCAATTTTTTCAGCCTCACGCCAAGTTGATTTTGAATTAGAAATGGGATTTATTACCTTCGATGGCAAAGAGCTTGGAGATTCTATTTCAGTGGAGGAAGCTGAATCCTTTATTTTTGGACTTTGTCTTTTTAACGATTGGTCTGCTCGTGACATTCAAGCTTGGGAATATGTTCCCTTAGGACCATTTTTAGGGAAAAATTTCGCTTCTTCTATTTCTGCATGGATTGTAACTTTAGATGCCTTAGAACCTTTTTCAATAGAATCACCGGAACAAAATCCCAAGGTTTTACCATATTTAGAATTTGAAGGAAAAAAAGCTTATGACATTCAACTTCAAGTGGCTATTCAAGGAGAGAAAATTGAAGAAACCGTTGTATGTAATTCAAATTTTAAATACTTGTACTGGAATATGTCGCAACAATTAGCACATCACACATCTAATGGCTGTAATATTCGCTGTGGTGATTTATTGGGTTCAGGAACTATTTCAGGACCAACTCAGAACTCCTTTGGCTCAATGTTAGAATTAACATGGAAAGGAACAAAGCCACTTTACTTAAAAGACGGTTCCGAAAGAAAATTTATTAAGGATGGCGATAGTGTTATTATGCGTGGATTTTCAGAGAAAGCAGGTTTAAGAATTGGATTTGGTGAATTAAAGTCTACGCTATTACCTAGTAAATAATGCAGGAATACAGACCTGATATTGAAATAAACATTGAACAAGAGCGAAAAGATATTCTTAATGCTTTTAAGGGCTTGTTGCGTGCATTAAAAGACCGCTCCAAAGAAGATACTCGTTTGATTCGAAAAGCTTTTGATGTTTCTCTTGAAGCTCACAAAGATATGCGCCGCAAGTCTGGTGAGCCCTATATTTACCACCCGATTTCTGTTGCAAGAATTTGTGTTGAAGAAATGGGGCTTGGCGCAACATCCATTGTTTGTGCTTTGCTTCACGACACAGTTGAGGACACGCATATCACGCTTCAAGATGTTGAAGATCTATTCGGATCAAAAGTGAGATTAATAATTGATGGACTCACAAAAATTCCAGAGGTGTTTGATGAGAATGCATCAATACAAGCAGAGAATTTCCGAAAAATGATTTTAACAATTTCGGATGATTTTAGAGTGGTGCTGATAAAGTTAGCAGATCGCTTACACAATATGCGAACATTAGGAAGTATGCGTGTTGAAAAGCAATTAAAAATTGCTTCCGAAACAAAATTCTTATACGCACCATTAGCACACCGCTTGGGATTGTATTCGATAAAATCAGAATTGGAAGATTTGTCTATGTTGTATTGTGAAACAGACATGTTTAAAGAAATTGAGCGTAAATTAAAAAATACAGCTGATGTTCGAAATCGCTTTATTCGACGATTTATGTCGCCCATAAAAGAAACATTACTGCACGAAGGTTACATTTTTGAAATTAAAACGCGTACCAAATCTATATCTTCTATTTGGAGAAAAATGCAATTTAAAGATGTTCCTTTTGAAGAGGTCTTTGATATTTTTGCAATCCGGATTATTCTTGAAACACCAATAGAATTAGAGAAGCCAGATTGTTGGCGAATTTATAGCATCGTTACGGATTTTTATCAGCCAAGTCCTGAGCGTTTAAGAGATTGGATATCGACACCACGGGCAAATGGATATGAATCCTTACACACTACTGTTATGTCGCCAAATGGGAAGTGGATAGAAGTTCAGATTCGTTCAAAAAGGATGGATGAAATTGCGGAAAAAGGATTGGCAGCGCACTACAAATACAAGGATTCAAATAATGATGACAATAAATTTGATCGTTGGATAGCTGAAATTCGTGATCTTCTTGATAATACGGAGGGAACTGCAATGGATTTCGTGAATGATTTCCGTCTAAACCTATTCAACGACGAGATCTATATTTTTACCCCGAAAGGAGAATTAAGGGTTTTACCGATTGGATCGACCATATTAGATTTTGCGTATGATATTCACTCAGATATTGGAGACCGTTGTATTGGTGCAAAAGTCAACAATAGACTTATGCCACTAAGTTATCAATTAATGAATGGTGATCAACTAGAAATTATTACTTCCCCTAAACAAAAACCAAATGAAGAATGGTTAAGATTTGTCGTTACTGCAAGGGCAAAACAAAAAATAAAATCTTCTTTAAACGAGGAGAGAAAATCAATTGTAGAAGATGGTCAAGAAATTTTGAAGAGAAAGTTTAAACAGTTTAATTTAAAACCAACAAATCATAATATTTCCTCTGTGGAACGTTATTTTAATCTTTCTAGCATATCAGAATTGTACTTTAGAATCGCAAAAGGGAAA
>SYKJ01000116.1 GCA_005798205.1 Bacteroidota bacterium
GTGAATCGTGGTTAGGAGAAAATAGAGTTTGTAAACTTTGGGTAATTCCATGTAAAAATTATACCCATGATACATTTTACAAATTGCCAATTGCACCTTCCCCAAATTTAAAGTCTGAGATATCAATTACTTTATACCCAAGTTTATGTTTCTTTGAGGCAACAACAGTTAGTGTTGGAAGGGGAACTGATAAGCCATTTGAAATATATGGCCATCCTAATTTCCCAAATAATCTGTATTCATTTATTCCAAAATCAAAAATTGGAGCAAAAAATCCTCCTCAACTTAATACTATTTGCTACGGATTTGATTTATCAAATAACAGTAAAAAAAGACCGACACAAATTGATTTAAGTTATTTGCTAAAAGCTCGTGACATTTTAGACGACTCTATACCTTTTATAGATCAACCGATTTTTTTTAACTCTTTAGCAGGAAATTCTTCCTTTCAAGAACAATTAATCCAAGGATTTTCAGAAAATGAAATTCGCGAAAGCTGGAAGCCGGGTTTGGAAAAATTTTTAGACATCCGCAAGAAATACTTGCTTTACAATTAACAATTCAAAGATTAAAGTTTTTTGCCACTTTCTATAACAGTTTCTTTCATTTTCAATGAATAAGCTTCTAATTTCTGATAAATCGCTTCATCGTGACTACCAATTATTCGAGCTGCAAGTATACCCGCATTTTTTGCTGCATTTAAAGCAACTGTTGCAACAGGAATACCATTTGGCATTTGAAGAATACTAAGAATGGAATCCCATCCGTCTATCGAATTTGATGATTTAATTGGCACGCCAATTACTGGAAGTGAGGTCATTGATGCTGTCATGCCAGGAAGATGCGCCGCTCCACCTGCACCAGCAATAATGACTTTTAAACCTTTTGATGCAGCATTTTGCGCATATTCAATCATTAATTGTGGAGTACGATGAGCAGAAACAATGTTCACCTCCGATGAAATACCTATTTCATCTAAAAATTCTTTCGCAGCTTTCATGACTGGTAAATCCGATTCGCTGCCCATAATTATTCCTACTTGAATCATTTTTTTAGATTTTTTTTAGTTGTTTTACTAATTTTTGTTTCATCTTCAACCTTTTCCTTTTCAGAAGAATTCTCTGAAACTGTTGTATTGGGTGAATAATGAATTGTATTTTCAATTTCCGAATATACCTGATCCATTGGTGCAAGAATTTCTTCTTTTTTGGAATTGATTAAGTTACTTATATTTAAATCCTCTTTAATATCAACTCCTGATTTCTTTATTTCATTTTGTACTTCAGCTGTCGCATTTCGGATTTGATACATGGTTTTCCCAAGTGTTTTGGCAATTCCTGGAATGCTTTTTGATCCAAAAAAAATAAGAACCACTAAGATAATAACGATTATTTCAGAACCGGCAACATCATTTAAAAAGAGAGGAAATACCATTACAAAACAAAATTACAATATATTCTTGATTTCGACTAAGTTAAATAGCGTATCAAAGAACGAATTTTATCATTTTTCTTGGAGTTTGTGAATGATTTTTGCAGAAATTGAACTTGGAATAAAAGGTAAGATAAATGGAATTGCAAAAGCAAGACTTAATTGGGAAATACAAATCACTTTTCCTTTCATCATTGCATTGTATCCCTTTAAAGCAGTAACTCTAGCTGATACACCATTTTCAAATAATTTTGCATTCTCCATTCCAGCAACTTTTGCAAATTCTGTTTTAACCGGTCCAGGACAAAGAGCAGTTACAGTGATTCCTGTTTTTTTTAATTCTTGTGCTAAGCCTCTTGTGAAGGAAATTACAAAGGCCTTTGTTGCAAAGTAAGTCGATTGAAGTGGACCAGGTAAAAAACCAGCAGTGCTTGCAGTGTTCAGAATTTTCCCGAAATTATTTTTTTGCATTTCTTTTAAATACAAGTGTGTTAATTCAACCAAAGCAGAAATATTTAAGCGTATCATTTCTAGGTCTTTCTCAATTGGCCGGTCGATGAATAAACCCTGACCTCCAAAACCTGCATTATTCATCAGGTAATCTACTTTGATTTTCTTGTCTTGCGTAAATTGAAAAATTGTTTTGGCGGCATTTTGAGTAGTAAGGTCTTGTTCTATTAGCTCCACCTCTACACCGTACTTTTTAATTAATTCTTCTTTAAGAATAGTTAACAATTCTATTCTACGAGCAACAAGAACAAGGTCTCCGCCTTTTTCAGCGTGAATTTTCGCCAATTCTTCACCAATTCCTGAAGAAGCTCCGGTAATGAGTGCTACATTTTTCATTTTATTATTAGTTTAATTATCGCCCCCTTCAGAACCTGGTATTTTTGATTTATTGGAAATCTCTAATTTACCAAATTTGTAACTTAGAGTAAGGTAAAATCTTCTCGTCAACCATTTAAATTCCGAAGTTTGATAGATTCCTGCGCGTGTCAATTCCATCTTAAAACCTTGTTTATTGAATATATCTGAAACTCGCGCTCCTAGCGACCATTTTCCCTCTAATAGTTTCTTTTCAAAAGCAATATCAAATGGGCCTTGGCGTTGAGCGCTACCTTGAATTGTAATTCTTGGTCCGTTGTAAGCATAACTCAGCTGAATACTGGCTGTTTTTTTCCAAAACTCAAATGTGCTATTTACTTTAAAATTATGGTTGTAGCCTTCTCTATTTGGTAAATCTGCTTGATTTGAAATATACCAAATGTAATTTCCGTTGTATGAAAAAGTGCTTCGCCACCATAAAAATGGTTTGTAGCTTAGAATAAATTCAGAGCCCAAACTATTTGTCTCATTGATATTTTGGTAAGTAACGGCACTTGTATTGTCGGCATAAAATTCTTTAACTCTTGAAATTACACCTGTGTTATTTCTGAAAAATGTACTTGCTGTAAGACTTAATTTTTTTGCTTCGAAGGTATAGGATAAATCAAAGGAATTGATAAATTCTGGCTGCAGATAAGGATTTCCTTTTCTCAGATTAAAAGGATCAGAATAACTAGTAAAAGGATTTAATTCAGCAGATCCTGCCCTTGTTATCCGTTTGCTGTAGCTGATGCCAATTTCTGATTTTTTTGAAAAAGAATAACGAATGTGAGCAGAAGGAAAAAAATTAAAGTATTCATTTGAAATAAGTATTGAATCTGAAATTAGGTTAGGAATTTGAAAAGATTTTTCTAAGCGAATGCCTGCCTGGTATTTAAATTTCCCAAGTTGCTGACCAAAAATTCCGTAAGCACTGTAAATCTGTTCTTTGTATGAATAAAGGAAATTTGCCAAGGTATCCTCAAAATAGAGCAACGCACTTTGATCGTATTGTTCTGAGTAGGTATCAACTTTTTGATTTCGGTGAATTAATTTAGTGCCTGTTTCAATTCTTGCACTTATTTCTGGAAATATGTAGTTGAAATCTAATTGTGCTGTTGTAATATTATTTTTTTCTTTATTGAATAATCGTTGCTCTAATGCAGGTTCATTCGAAATACTTGAATCCAAATTGAAATAATTTTCTTTGTAATATCCTTGTGTAGCATCGTTTCCAAAAGATTGATTGAAGTCAATAACAAGGTTTCCTCTTTGTTTTTTTAAATCATACTTGTAGTTTACATTGACATCTATATTCTTTTGTTGAGAGGGGTCGTATGAAGTTCTCTGCCAAAATCTTGTTAGGTTGTTATTTGCATCAAAAAAAGAATTCCATAAATCTCCTGTGCGATCGCGTTGTCCAATATTCCCACTTGAAGAAAATGCTATTGTATTTCGCTCTTTGAGATTAAAATCTGCGCCAACTCTGAATGTTCTGCCTGCATTTAAGTCAGAACCAACTCTTTTTTGGTCTAAAATACTTGTATCGCCAACTATTGGTTTTTGCTCAATGTAAGAATTATTATTACGATAGCCATCCGTATATCGTTCGTTGTAGCTTCCGTAGATATTGTACCACTCATTTCGATAACTCAATGATAGGCTTGCCTCCAAAACATTTCCATTGCGTATATTTCCAGAACCGAGGTTGCTTGTTACTAATCCGTTAAATCCCTTTAATTTATTTTTTTTAAGTACAATGTTAATTATGCCTGATGTTCCGTCGGGATCGTATTTAGCAGATGGATTTGTAACAATTTCGATCTTTTCAACAGAACTTGCGGGTATGGCATCCAAAAGTGTTTTTCCATTTCCACCAGATAGTGAGCTTGGTCGGCCGTCTATTAAAACGATTACCGTTCCCTCACCGCGTAACATTACTCTTCCTTCTTGATCTACTTCAACCGATGGCAAGCGATTAAGAATGTCGTTGGTAGTGCCGCCTCGCACGGAAATGTCCTCTCCAACATTGTAGACTTTCTTATCAATTCCGGATTGTAATAATTTTATTTTTTCTTCAATTTTAACTTCATTTAATTCTAATAATTTATCAATTTTTAAATAAAGATTACCGAGATTGACAACATTCATTGTTTTACTGATGCTAACTTCTTGAATAATAAGAGGCTCATAGTTTGTGAATGAAAGTTTGAGGTAATAATTCCCATTTCCAACACCTTCAAAATTAAACTTTCCACTTTCGTTGGAAAAAACTGCAGAGACAACAGTGGAATCTTGTTTTGCAAACAAGCGAACAGAAACGTATTCAAGAGGAAGATTAGATTTTAGATCACTAATTTTTCCAAAAATTAGGCCATCACCGCTAGGTTTCTGAGAAAATAATACGTTAGAAAAGAATACAAAAACAAATGCTAATCTCATGAAGGTGCAAAAATAGGGATTACAAGTCTGTTCAACCACATTTATCAAAGATATTCCGCAAACTTTTTTCGAATAATTCACTTGTGCTAAATATCTTTTACTTTTGTCTAAAATCAATAGTCAATGCGATTTAATTTATCTGAAGTTAATGATTTAATTCGATCTCGAAGAACAATATATCCTGAACAATTCTCTGATCGGAAAGTTCATAGAGAGCAGTTGGAAAATATCCTTACCAATGCGCAATGGGCACCAACTCACGGAAATACGCAGCCTTGGCGCTTTCATGTTTTTATGGAAGATGGACTTTCCCTTCTGAGTGATTTTTTGGGTAAAACATATTTAAAAATCACTCCAAAAGAACTTCAAAACGATACAAAATTGGCAAAATTAATTCGTAGACCCTTAAGTGCATCAGCTGTTGTTGCTGTCTCTATGAAACGACAAATAGAGAATAAGATTTTAGAAATCGAAGAAATTGAGGCCGTTGCTTGTGCAATACAAAACATGCATCTTTCTTGTACTGCTTATGGCTTAGGAGGTTTTTGGTCCACTCCAAAACTAATTTACACCTCAGAAATGAATCAATTTTTGGAATTAGAAGAAATTGACAAATGCTTGGGTTTGTTTTATATTGGCTACCCCTCAATTGATTGGCCGACAGCCCATCGTAAACCACTTGAATTTAACACGAAATGGATAATCCGGTAGAGCATTTAGACTTGGGTCTTGTGAATTACACAAACCATCCTTCCAACGTTAATTATGTGGTTTTTCGTTTTGCTGATGAAAAGCGTGCAAACTCCTTTCGATTGCTATTGCAAGAACAAAAAATCTGGTTTGAGGAAGCACAAGAGCAAAAAAGATCTGTGGTCTTTCATTTATTTGGTCTTCACAAATCGGATTTTAATAAAGGTCAAAAAATTAATATTACTGTAGAATCTAAACACAAAAAATTTATAATTCCAGGAAAGTACTTTCGGTGGATTGTTGTCATATTCGGAGTTACAATGATTATTTTTGCTTTTATTGGGTATTACATAAACGGACCTAAACCAAAAGAAGCACCCAAAACTACAAAATGAAGAAACTCCTTGTAATTGTTTTTATCGCTTTTATTTCCTCTTCATTTTCTCAATTGGGAAATAGTAGCAGGTTTCCAACTTTTTTTGGATTTCAATTTAAAACGATATTTCCCTCAATTCTCAGCGGAGGAATTTATAGCATTTCAGACAGTTTAAATTATTTAAGTCAATCGATTGAACAAAAAACAGGGTTTTCTTATGGTGCAAATTTGCGTTTTGGACTTACTGAATTAATCGCTTTAGAAACTGGAATAAATTACATTGAGCGCAGATTTCAGATTGCTGCAGCAGTTCCAGATTCGAATTTTTCTCAAACTGTAAATGTAACTTACGTACAATATGATTTGCCATTTAACGGTTTAATTTCTGTAAAGATGACTAAAAATTCAGTTGCTACAGCTGGTTTAGGTATTTCCTTAAATTTCAAACCGACAAATATTCGAAAGGATGCTTTTGACAATAAAAATTCTTTTGTGCATCAAGGTTATGTTTCTATTTCTAATATGTTTAGTGCAGCGGCAAATGCTAATTTTGGTTTTGAATACAGAACGAAGAAATTTGGTGCTTTTAATATAGGTGGTTCTGCTCAAATTCCTTTTTCAACTTTATTTGATATTCGTACCACCTATGTTTATGTAAATACAGGAGTTTCAAGTATCTATCAAACGGTAAATGGTTCGTATTTATCCCTTGACTTAAGGTATTTTTTTCCTAATTCGAATGGTGGAAAATCTATTTTTCAAAATGGACCCATTGAGCAATAAGGAAAAAAATAAATTGCTATAAATTTCGTGGTTTTATTTCCCTGTTTTTAGCTCATTTCTTCTCATCCGAATATTTAACAATTCAACGAGTAAAGAGTAAACAAATGCAAAATAAATATATCCTTTTGGTATTTCTTGTCCAAACGACTCGGCAACTAATAAAACTCCAATGGTAATTAGAA
>SYKJ01000117.1 GCA_005798205.1 Bacteroidota bacterium
GGGATCGTCAATGGAGGTGAGATTAGATCTAGGCCACCATCGTAATAAAAAAGGTAGTTGTAATTGCCCATAAATCCAAGTTCAGCTAGTTTAGCAGGATTTGGAGATTTTTTCGCTTCCATTAGCGCATATTCTGACCTGTTAACGGAGATAATTGCATCCATTTTTCCGTCGCTGTCTAGGTGCTCTTTGTAAATTTGATAGGTAAATTTTTCAGAATTAGGAATTCTCAACTGTAGTTTAATGTGTTCTTTGACATACGTATCTAAATCCTTTCCTTTTACAATCTTTTTTTTAGTTGAAAAAACTGATTTTTCTTTGTCAGAATCAGAACACGAATGCAACATAAAAGCTGCAAAGGCAAAAAGATAAAGTTGAGTTAATCCAGTCATAAATCTTGATTTAATTAAACAATAATTCATCAACAAAAAGCCATGTTGGATTCCCTTTGCCAAGATGCCAGTCGGGACAGACTCCTGGATTTTTTATTGTATATCGAATTGCTTTTATTGCCTTAGCTTTTGGAATTTTCATCGTAAATTCTTTGTTTTCTGGATTTTCTTCACCTTCTTCAGCTTTTGGAATTACAATAGGACTTAATTTTACAAAACTACTTCCATTTTCAGAAATCTCAATTTCAATTTGTGAGGGATAGAATATCCACGATTTTTGATCGCGAATTGTTGAAATTCCAAATGAGGAGAGTTCTATGGGGTCTTTAAATTTTACTTCTGCTTGAATGTCTGTACCAAAAAATCCCTGCCAATCTCCAGTTCTAAACTCATTCCCTCCCTGAATTTTATCGATTAACGAATTTTCGCCTGATGCAGCATATTGATTCGCATATGGAGTTTTAAGTGTAAGCTGAATGTTGGTCGCTTTTTTTGTCAATTTAGTTTTAACAATTGCACTTTGATATACTTTTTGTGGATTTATTCTTCTCTGTAACTTCATGTCAATTGTACTTGTTTTTTCAATTATGAAGGGTTTTTCATAGACAATCCAATCTCCATTATTTAATTTGTAAAATACCAAGAATTCATCTTGTTGATTTAATTTTATGAAATCAATACTTATTTTCATTTTGTCATCAAAAATCCGTTCCTCATTTACCAAATAGGGTGTAGGCACAAAAGTCAAAGGCATCTCAGATTCAGGTGATCCGGCAATCCACTTATCGCGCTCTAAAAGTGGGGTAGCACCCATTTCAAATTCGAGAATACCACCTTCGGTAAGTTCAGAGTGAGAAATATAACTGCGATTAATCAATCTGCCGTTTAACTTCAAAGATTGAACATACTTATTTGTTTCCGAATTATTTTTAGTAATAATTTGAAGAATTTTATTGTTTTCAAACTTCATTGTTATTTGATTAAAAAGAGGTCTCCCAATTTCGTAATATGGTTTTCCAGGTGCTACAGGATAAAAGCCCAAGCTACTTAATACAAACCAAGACGACATTTGTCCGCAGTCTTCGTTTCCCGAAAGCCCATCTGCCGAATTTGAATATAGTTCGTTCATTATTTTATCGACATAAAACTGGGTTTTATGAGGTGAATTTGTGTAATTATATAAGTAAGACATATGATGAGAGGGCTCATTTCCGTGCGCATATTGCCCAACTAAACCCGTAATATCTGCTTGCTCTCTTCCTGATAGTGCACTTGAGGTGTTAAATAAGCGGTCTAACCAAGTTTCTAGTGAATCTGCTCCTCCAATATTTTTTATAATTTCTTGAACTGCATGAGGAGCCGCCATTGAATATTGCCAACTGTTGGCTTCGGTATAATTAAAATTGACTTCACTTGGCTCAAAGGGAGAATACCATTGTGCTCCTCTTTTTGCTCTCATAAATTTTGTTTTCGGATCAAAAACATTCAAGAAATTAAAGGATCGCTCTCTAAATTCATTTTCAATCGAGGTATTCCCCATTTTTTTCGCCATCTCAGCAATACAAAAATCGTCGTAGGCATATTCTAAGGTGCGGGAAACAGATTCTGGTTCTTGGTCGGCAGCTATAAATCCTTGTTCTGAATAGAACCTTTTACCATACTCATCCATTTTTGCTGTTGCTACCATTGCTTCTAATGCAAGTGTCGTATCAAAATCTCTAATACCCTTTAAATAAGCATCAGCAATAACAGATACACTGTGATAACCAATCATACATTCTGTTTCATTACCTGCTAATTCCCAAACTGGAAGATCTTTTCCTTCTTTATATTGTCTTAAAAAAGTTGCAATAAACTCATTGGTTCTTTTTTCTTGCATCAAGGTAAAAAGTGGATGTGTAGCTCTATAAGTGTCCCATAATGAAAACACGGTATATTGTTTTTGATTGTTGGAAATAGTATGAATTAATCCATCTCGACCTCTGTAATTACCATTAACATCACTAAAAATATTTGGCGCCAAATAACTGTGGTAAAGAGCTGTGTAAAAAATAGTAGCTTTCTCTTTATCTTCAAACGAGACATTAATTTTCCCTAATTCATCATTCCAGTTTTTAACTGTTTTTGCTCGTGTTTCCTGGAAATTCCAATTTGGAATTTCTGTTAGCAGATTTTGTTTTGCACCACTTGTATTTGTTGATGAAATCCCAACTCGAAGTGATATTTGATCGGTATTACTTGGAAATTCTAAAAGTAACTTGTGTGTTCCTTTATCTTTAATTTTTGTTGATTTTGAAAATGGAACGGATGTTTCTAAATAAAAATAAAAGTGCTGTTCATTTGCCCATGCTTTTGAAATTCTTGCACCTTGAACTGCTGTGTCACCTAGAAGGGTAAGTTCATAATCTAACACTTTATCACGATGATCTAAATCAATAAGAATAAAGCGTTTTTCATCTTTATTTTGAAAAGTATATTCATGAAATCCTGCTCTTTCACTTGTAGTTAGTCGCACTTTTATATTTGGTTCTGTCAATAGCACTTCATAATATCCAGGGCTAGCTTTTTCACTATCGTGGTTAAATTTGGAACCGTATCCATTTTTATTGAGATAAGCAGGAATAACATTTGCATTTTTAGACTGGGGAACAATCAATAAATCACAATAATCTGGGACTCCTGTTCCACTTAAGTGAGTATGCGAAAACCCAAAGATTATCGAATCGGAATAATGATATCCTGAGCAACCATCCCAACCATCATATCGTGTATCGGGACTTAACTGAATCATACCAAAAGGAGCACTTGATCCTGGATAAGTATGTCCGTGTCCGCCTGTTCCAATAAAAGGGTTCACAAAAAGCGATGGGGAGTATGCAGTAATTTTATTTTCAATTTTATCTTGAATTTTATCGCTTATATCTTTGATTTTATCAATAGGATTTTGCCCGTAAAAAGATTGAAAGCTGCTCAAAATAAAAAACAGAAAATAATAATTTCTCATACTTTCAATTTACGTTTGTTTAATTTTAAGTAAGTCTTGTTTTTTTGAATAAAAAATGCCCACAAAATGCTTCCATTGTATTTTCTAAAAGTATGAGAATCCGCTTTTAATAATTTTCTTTTACCCAAAAATAGGAACAAGTTTAAATAAAGTGAAATATGAGCTTTTAAAACCGATAAACTGTGTTTTATTTTCCCTTCAAAAAGAAATTTTAGAAATGCTATGAAATCTATTGTCATTCTAGTAACTAGTTTTGGAAATAAAAATCCAGGATGATTCTTCACAATAAGAAACAAGTTATTTCTGAAGTTTAAGTATACTTTTCTATCCGAATTATAGGGTAAAGTCCCACCTCCGAGGTGAAAGACAACACTTTTAGGATTGCACTTTAAATCGTATCCTTTTTTTTGCAAGCGCAAGCATAAATCTATTTCCTCCATATGAGCAAAAAAGTCTTCGTCAAATCCGTCTGCCTCAAAAAATACAGAAGATTTAATGAGCATTGCAGCTCCTGAAGTCCAAGAAACTGCTATTTCGCTTTCATATTGAGCACAATCCTCTTCAACTGAATCGATTATTCTACCTCGACAAAATGGAAAGTAATGTTCATCAATAAAACCACCTGCGGCTCCAGCGTGTTCGAAACTACTTTTATTAAGATAAGACAGAATTTTCGGCTGACAAGCTACAACATTGTTGTCTTGAACGGAACTCAATAGGGGTTTTATCCAATTTTCAGTCACTTCAACATCATTATTCAGCAATAAAAAATACTCGAATTTGTCTTTTATTTTTTTTAGCGCCTCATTATAACCTCTTGCAAAGCCATAATTTTCATTGTTTTCGATAATTTGAATACTTGGGTGGGAATTTTTTAAGAAATCAATCGAGTCGTCTGTACTTGCGTTATCTGCAATCACAATTGTATGCTCCTCTTTAAAACGAATAACGCTTGGAAGAAAAGTCTCTAAATGTGTTTTTCCGTTAAAGTTAAGAATGACAATTGCAAGTTGATTCATTGTATTTTAATATTGTCGAAACAAGTCGCCACTGTTTGCACCCCAGGATTTTTGATTGAATTTATTTGGATCGTCAATGTCACCATTATTTGTGTTGCGTTTCGATAGAATTTGAGACCAAGCTGCATTTTTTAGTTCTCCTAAAAGATCAGAGTGTAAAAGTCGATATGCGCCATTTGTTAAATCTGGATTGTAAAAAATAAATCTTCGATTGCTGTACTTTCCTATTTTATCATACGTCCAAATTTCATATGGGTATTCGGAAGGAGAATTTTCCTTGACAATATGTGTGCTTGGAGCTCCATACTTTAGATAAACCCTTCCTCTGTCTGTTTCATGTCCATCTTGAAAATTATTTCCATACAAAGTTTCAACAAAATCAACTTGCATCTTATATTTTATCCATGCTTCGTAGCTATTTCCTTGAGCTGTTTCTTTCCAGAAAGCTTGAATGTGTTTGCGTGATTTTTCAATATTCTTCGATTTGAGTGTTGAAATGATATTTTTTATTTCTGCAGATCTGGCTATTGGAATTAAAGACGCTAAATAATAGCTAACACTATCCTCTTTTATAGAAGATTGAAAAGCTGGATCGATCAACATGTTTTCAGGATCAAATGTTTCTAAAATTTCATTTGAGCGATCAAAAGAGTAGGTGCTTTGGGCTAGTAAATCCATTTTAGGATTTATTAAATTAAGTTCGAGCCGATAAGAACCTGTTGGAACTTTTTCAATATCAATCATTTTAAAAATAGGAATGATGGTATCAGTAGAAAAGCGTGCAACACTAGTTAAATCCTCTAATACAAGATTTGTTTCTGTATCAATAATTTTATATAAAATTCCTGCAAGTGAATCAGTTAAAACTTGACTATTGTATATTTCAAAATAAATTGGAATTCTATTTATCTCTGTGGGAAAGAAATTTGAAATAAGGGGTACAATGTGAATACCTGATTTTTGAAAACTTGACTCAAGTTCAGATCTAAAGGCGTATTCAGCTATCTCAATATCGGATATTTTTGGCTTAGCTGAAAAATCTGCAATTGAAATTTCTTTTTCAGCACTTACTTTTGACTCAGTTCCAAGATCCGTGAATTCCATTTGAAGATTGTATTTTCCTGGAGGCAATACAAAACGCTTTACCTCATAAAAATCATCTTGAATACTGTCTTTTGAAATTGGAGAGGTAAGTACATAAGCATCATTTTTAAATTTCTTTCCGTTTTCTAAAATAGAAAATTGCAATGCGATTTTAGCTTGAATACCATCTTTTACAGGATTAAATTTTATTGAGGGACCAACAAATTGTAAGTATATTTCAATGTAGTTTCCAATTTCAGAATTGTAAAATTGCTTTGTATCTAAATATGCTTTTAGTTTAGCGCTTTGAGAAAAAAAACTGAAAGGAAGAAGAAAGAAAGAAAATAAAAAAAGGTTACGCATAAGTAATTTTAAAATAAAGTTAAGCATAAAGGCTTATTCTTCAATATTTAAACGTATTTTTTGGGTAAGCTGTCTATTGTAGGTCTCAATTAGAAATTTAAAATAGTTTTCAGTACTTTTTGTGATACACTTCGTGTAATGTTTTAAGCGGTGTTCAATGTGATCCTGGAGAACCTGCTGCAAAGCCAGGGCATGATCGAGATTTTTTGAACTTTCTTTAATGGCTTTATAATGATTATCTAAAGAATATTCAATGGCCATTTTTCCTTTTAATCCTTGATCCAAACAATCAAAATAAGATTCTTTTATACTAAATGAATCAAGAATTTCAGTATTAACTATCTTTTCAAATCCTTTTGGAAATTCAAATTCTATTTCAAATTCCATGTCCTCTAATTCTGAAATACGAGATTCTAAAAAGCGATCAGGGAATTTAAAAGCATCTTGCCAATTAATGTAATCTTGCCAAAATCCAAAGCGACGAACGTTATTTCCTAAGTCAATGATTTTAAAATCACTTTTATCGGGTAATTTTCTTGAACCCCTTCCAATCATTTGATGGTACAAAGTAAGAGAACGAGTTGCACGATTTATGATAATTGACTTTACTGTTGGTTCATCAAAACCTGTTGTAAGAATTCCAACAGAGGTAAGAATAGCATTTGGCGTTTCTTTGAACCAAGATAAAACATCTTTTCTGTCTTTATCGCTAAATGTCGAGTCTAAATGTCGGATATTGAATTTTAGTTTTTTAAAGGATTCTTCAACGCGCCGTGATGTTTCAATTCCAGCATTAAAAATGAGCGTTTTATCGCCAGCACAAACTTCCTCATAGGCAAAAATTAGTTTTTCTTGCATGAAATAATTGCTATACAAAACATCGGAGCTTCCGATTGTGAAATCACCATTAGAACCTATTTTTAAACCATGAAGATTTACATCATACGAATAGGTTTCTGCATTTGATAAGTAGGCTCCTTCAATAAGATTTGAAATGGACTCGCCAACTAATAATTTTTTGTAATTATCTTTTAATGGTAGCGCTTTATTACTGCTTAAGGGCGTTGCAGTAACTCCAAGTATATTGCTCTCATTGTAGAATTGAAAAATTTTTCGAAAGCTATTGTAGTGAGCTTCGTCAACAATAACCAGACCTATATTTTGAATGAAATTTTCGTCCTCATGGAGGCGGTTATTTAGCGTTTCTACCATTGCAATAAAACAACTAAAGTCAACTTGATCGTCCAAGTTTTTGACTTCCGAGTTAATTACTTTATTATCTACCCCAATTGCGTTTAATTGCTTTGAAGTTTGGACAGATAGCTCAATTCTATGAGTAAGAATAAGAACTTTCTTTCCCCATTCTTCAATGTACTTTTTTGCTATTGCTGAAAAAATTACTGTTTTGCCACCACCAGTAGGAAGTTGATACAATAAATTAAAATCTGCTCCATTTTTACGAAGTTCATTTAAAACATTGTTTACTGTGTTTTCTTGAAAAGGATAAAGTTTTTTTGCTTCGTAGAGATCTAAATCTATCATTTGTAATTTTAGAGATTTGCAAAAATACTCCCTTTATTTGGTTCTTGCATAATAATGTGTCTTATTTTTTTAGAACACACTAATTGGCAGTAAATAAATAATGATTTATAAAAAAAATCTTCTAGCTTATTTTAGTCTTAAAAAACAATAAACGGAATTCTATATGGTTTTAGGCTATTAGATACAAATGATGCAAAATATTTCCCTGAAGAAAGGTTCATTTCAACAGTCTCACTTTTATTAATCTTAAAACTTTGAATGTTTCTCCCGTAAACATCATATATGCTAACTTCATTTGTTTCATCACTAGAAATTAAGATACTGAAACTGCCATTATTAGGATTTGGAAAAATTGAATATTGATCAGCATTTATTTCAGAAATAGTTGTTGTTTGAATTGTCAAGTTTAAAACTTCTAGAAAACAGTCTGAGGATAAGTACTCATACTCACCAGATTCAGTATACGTTATGCCATTTACCGACCAAAAATAGGGTGCAATTGTGTCAATAATTGTAATATTTGTTATTGGTTGTCCTGAAATTATCCAATTACATGTATCATTATCAAAGGTGGCAATTTCATAACATGCTAATGAGGGTTGTATTGGTTGAGTGCCACTTACATCCCAAGAACAAGATGCGGTGTTAAACGCTGCTGTTTCGTAGCACGCGAGTGTTGGTTGTAAAGGTTGAGTGCCACTTACATCCCAAGAACAAGATGTGGTGTTAAACGCTGCTGTTTCGTAGCACGCAAGTGTGGGTTGAGCAGGTTGCGTGCCACTTATTACCCAAGCACATGAATCTTCAACATAAACAGCATTTTCGTAACATGCAAGATTACTTGGTGCATTAACTTGATCAACAACATATACAGATGTATCCAAGACACAACCATGGATGTCAGTAATTTGAACATAATACGTATTTGTTGAAAGCATAGTATCTAGAAAACCAATATAATTGTTACTCCAGGTAGCTGTATATGGTGACTGACCACCCTGAACGTTTAGTTGAACCGATGCATCATTAGATAAGCAGCCATTCGAAATTATAAACGAAGGCACGATAGGATTTGACATATTCATTGCGGCCAAGACGGCTTGGTAAGAATCCAATCTTCCAGCACCTATTAATCCAGCATAAGGTAAATTTAATGAGTCAAGAGGGAAAGATGTATTTTTTAGAATATTTTCTATGTCAGCATTTGATAAGCATTTGTTGACGGAGAGCATCAATCCAATAGTACCACTCACATAAGGTGCAGCAAAAGATGTCCCACTAGTATTTATAAACCAATTTGCCGCAGGATTTACAGCAACAGCATAACCCGGCGCTGCCAAATCAACAGAGTCGTTATGATGATGGGTTGAAGTAGGATTGCCAAAATTGAAAACATCTTCATGATTATTTGTTGGGCCGACAGATGTTACAGAAATAACATTAGCATAAGAAGCTGGATAAACGTAGTTGCCAGAACACGTAATTCCGTTACCTGCAGCTGAAACAATAATGGATCCGTTTGCAACAGCTTGGTTTATCACATCCTGCTCGAGCTGACTGTAAAAACAACTACTTGCCCAACTCACATTTATCACATCAGAACCTGCTTGTGATGCTAATAGAATATCGTTATATGTCATTTTGTAAAGGGCCATGCTTGTATTGAAGCCAATAGAACTTAAACCTTGACCGTTATCCGTATTTCCTGAGGCTGTAATTGCAACAGCAGTTCCATGTGTTTGTGTTTGATTTATTGTTGTATCGTAATGGAAAGTAACACCACCAACCAACTCTATGTTTTGTTCGTAATAATCTTGATCACTGATAGCAATAATTACGTTTGTATCTCCTTGTGTTAGGTCCCAAGCTTGAGGTGCATTTATAAGGTAAAGTGCATAATCTGAAATTTCAGGATTATTCAAATCGTTTGGTATATAAAGTGGCTGGTATATTGGACCTCGCTCTATACTGTAAATATCTTCAGGTATATTTTTGGTTGCTTTTTTAAACTCTTCTAGAGTACAATTGCATTCCATTTCATAAATCTTGGAAAGTTCGATATAAGTACTTGAAGGAAGCGCCTTTTTAACGTTTTTAACAGATAAATTATTACTTAGTTTAATCCAAGTAGGAGATTGAAAAATAGCTTCATTCTTAGCCTTAAACCAAATTACGTTTGTTTGAGAAAAGGAAAATGATATCGAAAAAACAAAAACAAATAAAAATAAGTATTTAAATATTTTCATGAATTAAATTTTAAAAATAGATTTATAATCTACAAAATTAAGTTATTCCTATTTAATCGCAGTAATTTTAATTTAAATTATTTCAAGAGAATTTTAGTTTAAAACCCTATCTTTGCGCTCAAATTAAAAATTATGCCAACAAACAGAACTTTTACAATGTTAAAGCCCGATGCAATTGAAAACGGACATATGGGGAAAATCGTCGATATGATTATAAAAGCAGGTTTTCAAATAAAAGCAATGAAATATACAGTTTTATCTGTTGACCAAGCGAAAGAATTTTATGCTGTTCACTCTGAACGACCTTTTTATGGAGAATTAGTTGAATACATGACATCAGGTCCAATTGTCGCTGCAATTTTAGAAAAAGAAAATGCTGTGACAGATTTTAGAGCTTTAATAGGAGCGACTGATCCAGCAGAAGCAGCTGAAGGTACTATACGTAAATACTATGCTGAAAGTAAAGGAAGAAATGCCGTACATGGTTCAGATTCTGATGAAAATGCTACAATTGAAGGTGAATTTCATTTTTCTCCTTCTGAGATTTTTTAATTTTACATATATAAATTTTGTTAAAGACTGCCAAGGCGGTCTTTTTTATTGAGTTAAAATTGATATGAACAATCAAGAAGCCATTGAAAAAAGAAGAACCTTTGGGATAATTTCCCATCCGGATGCTGGTAAGACAACTTTGACTGAAAAGCTCTTGTTATTTGGTGGCGCTATACAGACTGCAGGCGCAGTTAAAAATAATAAGATTAAAAAAACTGCAACCTCAGATTTCATGGAAATTGAAAAACAGAGAGGAATATCTGTTGCTACATCTGTTATGGCATTTGAGTACAAAAACAAGCAAATAAATATTCTCGATACACCTGGTCACAAAGATTTTGCCGAAGACACTTTTAGGACTTTAACAGCGGTTGACAGTGTTATTTTAGTAATTGACTGCGCAAATGGAGTAGAGGAGCAGACAAAAAAACTAATGGAGGTTTGTCGCATGCGTAAAACGCCAGTAATTATTTTTATAAATAAGATGGATCGAGATGGAAAAGATCCTTTTGAACTCTTGGATGAATTAGAGCAAACACTTGATTTAAAAGTACGACCATTGACTTGGCCAATTGGAATGGGCGATCGATTTCAAGGTGTTTATAATATTTATAAGAAAAGCTTGAATTTATTCTCAGCAAATAAAACAAGAATCGCCAATGATCTTGTTTCGATTTTAGACATGAACGACAAAAGTTTAATAGATATTATTGGAGAAAAGCCAGCAGATGAATTACGGGATGAATTAGAGACGATAGAAGGAGTTTATGATGTTTTTAATCGTGAAACTTATTTAAGTGGTGATGTCGCTCCTGTTTTTTTTGGCTCAGCTGTTAATAATTTTGGAATTCAAGAATTACTAGACACTTTTTGTGATATTTCTCCATCGCCGCGCGGAAGAGAATCAGATAAAAGAATGGTAGAACCAACTGATGCTAATTTTTCAGGATTTGTTTTTAAAATACATGCGAATTTAGATCCTAAGCACAGAGATAGAATTGCCTTTTTGAGAGTTGTTTCAGGGAAATTTGAGCGAAATACATTCTATTACCATGTTCGCAATGAAAAGAAAATGAAATTTCCGAATCCCACCTCATTTATGGCGCAAGACAAAAGTGTAATTGATGAAGCATTTCCAGGAGATGTTGTAGGCTTGTATGATACAGGTAATTTTAAAATTGGCGATACAATGACCGAAGGCGAAATCATGATGTACAAAGGAATTCCAAGTTTTTCACCTGAAATTTTCCAAGAATTAGAAAATTTAGACCCACTTAAATCCAAACAATTGGAAAAAGGTATTCGTCAGTTAATTGATGAAGGTGTAGCACAATTGTTCATCCAACAACCAGGAAATAGAAAAATTGTTGGAACTGTCGGTCAACTCCAATTTGAAGTAATCAACTATAGGCTAATACACGAGTATGGAGCGAATTGTCGATTTGTTCCTCGAAATTACTTTAAAGCTTGTTGGATTACAAGTGACGATAAAATTCAATTAGAGAACTTTAAAAGAGCAAAAGCGAATTTTCTTGCAGTTGACAAAGATGAAAATCTTGTGTTTCTTGCAGAGACAACTTTCTTACTTAGCATGGCTGAGCAAGATTATCCCGATATAACTTTCCATAAGTCTTCGGAATTTATGTTAGAATTAACAGATTAAAAAAAAGCCATTTAAAAAATGGCTTTGGAAATTTATTCTTAGTTTTTTTCTTTTTTACTTTCCTTTCTCTTTTTTATTTTCTTCTTTTTTTTGGCTTTCTTTTTCTGTTTTTCCTCTAAGGCCGTTAACTTTAGTTTTTGCTCATCATTTAATATATCATTAATCATGGATTTTCGCGCATCACGAATTGATGAAATAGCATTTCTTTTTTCATCCTCATTCATTTTTGATATACGAATAGCTTCCATTTTTTGATTGATACCAGTTTGGATAGTTAAAAATTTACTTTTTTGTTCTTCACTTAGATTTAATTCTTTTGCGAATTTTTGAGTTTGAGCAATAGCTCTCTCTTCTGGTGATTTTTCCTTTTGAGAAAAAATAAGTGAGTGAATGAAAAGAAAAA
>SYKJ01000118.1 GCA_005798205.1 Bacteroidota bacterium
CCAAGATCTCTTATACAACGAAGCATTGCATGAACATCCTTTGAATCATCAATATGTGTTAAGTGAGACTCACCAACTGAAATAGCGCTAAGCAGCAAAGCCCTTTGCGCATAACTTTTAGAAGCATTTACTTTGAAAGAATGATTGTATTTAAATGGTTTTACAATTTTATCCATTCCTTAAAATTCAAAAAATAAAAAATGCCAGCTTATTATTTAGCAATACTTACCGATCTTTTTTCGCGAATAACGGTTACTTTGACTTGGCCCGGATACGTCATTTCTGTTTGAATGCGTTGCGATATTGTAAATGAAAGTTCTTCTGAGCGTTGGTCTGTTACCTTCTCTGCTTCAACAAGTACTCTTAATTCACGTCCAGCCTGTATAGCATAAGCGCTTGTTACACCATCGTAAGACAATGCAAGACTTTCCAGATCTTTGATTCGCTTAATATATGCTTCAACGACTTCTCTCCTTGCTCCTGGCCGTGCACCAGAGATGGCATCACAAACCTGAACAATTGGAGAAATGAGGGTTGTCATCTCGATTTCATCGTGGTGTGCACCAATTGCATTGAGCACCTCACCTTTCTCGCCAAATTTTTCAGCAACTTTCATTCCAAGAATAGCGTGAGGTAATTCTGGTTCTTCATCAGGAACTTTTCCGATATCATGGAGCAAGCCAGCTCTTTTTGCTAACTTAACGTTCAATCCAAGTTCTGCAGCCATAATCGCACATAAATTGGCTACTTCGCGGGAGTGTTGCAATAAATTCTGACCATAGGAAGAACGGTACTTCATTCTACCAATCATGCGCATCAACTCAGGATGTAAACCATGAATCTCTAGATCGATGCATGTCCTTCTTCCAGTTTCAGCAATTTCTTCATCCAATTGTTTGCGCGTTTTAGCAACAATTTCCTCAATTCTTGCAGGGTGAATTCGTCCGTCTGAAACCAATTGATGTAGAGCCAAACGGGCAATTTCCCTTCTCACCGGATCAAAACACGAAAGAATAATTGCTTCAGGTGTGTCGTCAACGATTATTTCTACACCGGTTGCGGCCTCTATTGCACGAATATTTCTTCCCTCACGACCAATGATTCGTCCTTTCACCTCATCTGATTCTATGTTAAATACAGTTACAGAATTCTCTATTGATTGTTCAGTAGCCACTCTTTGTATAGATTGAATAACAATTTTACGTGCTTCTCTATTCGCATTTAATTTTGCTTCCTCGGTAATTTCTTTTATTGTTGCCATAGCGCCAGTTCGAGCCTCGTCTTTTAATGCATCCATTAGCATAACTTTAGCATCTTCAGCAGACATATTACTGATCTTTGAAAGTTCTTGAATTCGTTTTTGCTGTGTTTTATCTGCATCCTGCATGCGAAGTTCTAATAACTCAAATTTAGAATCGTAAGTGGATTTTAATTTTTCGATTTCTTGTTGTTTCAGTTCAAATTCCTCTAATTTTTGATCTAAGTTTTTTTCTTTTGAACGCGTACGATCTTCGTTTGACTGCAATTTTCGCTCACGGTCTTTCATGATTGTTTCATGTTCATCTCTCTGCTTTAGAAAAGTTTCTTTTGATTGAAGAGCGCGTTCTTTGCGAATATTTTCAGCTTCTGCTTCTGCCTCTTTTATGATTCTAGTTGACTGGGTTTTAAGTGCTGTTCTTTGTATAAAAAACGTAGCTGCACCTCCACCAACCAAACCTAGCAATATAAATACGATTTCCATACTACTTGTTTTAAAAATGAATAAAGTAGTTATTGAATCTCGAAAAAAAAGTAAATCTAATTGAGTTCCTCGATGTCGCTAGCTAATTTTTCCAGCGCTTGTTCAATCTCGGTATAATCTGCAGGAAGAGTGACCGTTTCGGGTTTGGCAACACTTGTATTTTTTGCAAGTAATTGCAATGCTGACATGGCCAATAAATCATGAGGATCTTTTACAGCATAACTAGTGCGCAACAACTCAAAAGCCTTATTTATATCATCCGCAGCTTTCAATACCTTTGCTTGTTCCGCTTCCGAAACATTTACAGGATATGTTCTACCCGCTATGACAACCTTCAATGAAACTACACCCATTTTTTATTTCTTTAGCTGTTCTATACAGAATTCAATATCTTTTACTAATTCGTCAATTTCCTGGTCATTTTTTCCAATTTTAAGATCAGGATGTTCAATAACTTTATTTTCAGCCAAATGCAATGCTGTTTGAAGTGATTCTAAATTAGTTGTAAGTAAAACACATTCTTTGTTTTTCTCCTCAAGCAACTTATTAATACGTTCAATTTCTGAATTCAAAAACTTGTTTTTGTCACGTTCATCGAGCAAAATTTGTTGTAAAGCTTTGCTCTTATTTAGAATTTGATCAATACTTTTTTGAATCGACTCAGTCATTTAATTCAACTTTCTGCAAAGTTAACAATGTAATAAATAAAACAATGTTTTTATGTTATTAATTTTTAAAAGGTTTAATTTTGACCATGGTAAAAATTTGTATTTTTCTTCTATTCATTTACTCTAGTGCATTTTCACAAAATGTTGCATACGATTCCTCTTACCATTCACCACTTGGTATTCCATTAAAATTATCAGGGAATTTTGGTGACCTTCGACCAAATCACTTTCATATGGGAGTCGATTTTGGCACGAATGGTGTGGAAAAAATTCCTATTTATTCAATCTCTGACGGTTTTGTCTCAAGAATAAGAATATCACCTCGAGGCTATGGGCTAGTTCTATACATCGATCATCCAAATGGGATAACTAGTGTATATGCGCATTGCTCTGAGTTTGCAACAGAAATTTTGAATGTATTCTTACCAATGCAAGCAAAATTAAAACAGAATGATATAGATTTAACTCTAAAATCAACAGATATTCCTGTTAAAAAAGGGCAAAAAATTGCTTTGTCTGGTAATTCGGGCTCATCAACTGGACCGCATTTACATTTTGAATTACGGGACACAAAAACAGAGGATGCATTAAATCCATTTTTAAATGGATTTTCCTTGACTGAAAATTTTAAACCATTAATTAATTTAGTGAAAATATATGCTATTGACGAAAATGGATACCCAATATCAGGAAAATTCTTAAAAATCCAAGTATTAAATGGGCCAAAAGGTTATTATATTCCAAACAATACAATTATTCTTCCAAAAAACTTTGTTGCCAAAAAAGATTTAATTTCGATCTCAAGTAACTCAATTGACCAAATTAACTCAAGTGGAAAAAAAATTTCTGCACTGGAAGGTCTATGTCTGGTGAATAATGATACAATTTTTCATACTGTTATGGATAGAATTTCATTTGATCATTCTCGATATATAAATAGCCATAAAGATTTCAAAGAAGAACGAATATCAAAAATTAAATTTCAAAAGCTATTTAAAACAAAATTTAATCCTTTGTTTATTTATAAAAAAAATAAAACTGGATTGATTTCTATAAAAGGCAATGATACAATACCTGTAGAGATTCAAATAAACGATTTGAATGGCAATAAATCAAAGTTAAAATTTTCAATAATAAATCCCAATGATATTTTGGAAAGTAGTAGGGATCAATACGATACAAAAAACTACTTTTTACCAGATTCAGCTTACACTTTAATGTCTGAAAAAGGGCGAATTGAAATTAGTGAATACACTTTTTATGAACCATTAATTAAAACTTTTAAATGGGATCCAATCTCCATCGGAAGCAGTGATGTGCCAATACAAAAACCGATTAAAATTTATTTGAATGCAAACAAAAAATATCCGATTGAAAAGCAATTTATAAAAGTTAATTCTGAAGCTTTAAAAACTATAAAAAAAGAAGGCGTTTTAATCGCTGAATCAATCAATTTAGGAAGCGTAGTTATTCAAATTGATACGATAAAACCAACTATATCAAGTAATAATTTTAATGATCCTAGTTCTATAAAAAGTAATAAAATCTTAAACTGGAAAGTTTCAGATAGTCAAACATCTATTGCAAATTACAATCTATTTATTGATGATCAATGGACTCCAATACAATATGATTTAAAAAATAAGTTGCTGGTTTTTAAAAAGGACAAACAACTTTCAGGTGAACACTCTTTTAAAATAATAATTAGTGACGACTGTGGAAATGAAAAAATTTGGGAAAAAAAAATGGCTTTTTAATGCGCAACTAGTTGAAATTCTTTAATGTATTTTGGTGTAAAATTCGATATATCAACAAAATCTTTAGCTAAATATTTTGAATGTGCTAAGGAAACTTGTCCTTTTGCAGAGCAGTAAATACCATCTTTGATGAGAATAGTTCTATTCTTCCATAAATCTTTAAGTTTCTCCACCCCATCGCCAAAACAAACTAAAGGTTCAAATTCGGCATAAGAATTTTCTTCAACAATATCTGCACTCATGCATTTTAAAACTTTCCCATCTTGATTTTGTATTAAACTGTATACCTCCATTCGTCTTGCATCAATCATAGCAATTAAATTTTTAGATTGAAAGAGATTCAAGCCAATTTGAATTAGAGAATCTAAAGTTGGAACATCAATGAGTGGAATTTGTAAACCAAAGCAAATGCCTTTTGCAGTTGAAAGTCCGATTCTCAATCCAGTAAATGATCCTGGACCCGAAGAAATTGAGACAGCGGATAGATCTTTAAAATTTATATTTGCTAATTCTAAAACTTCTATAATAAACAAGGTTAAACTTTCTGCATGAATGAATTTGTCACATAAAGATTCCTTACAAGCTACTTCACTTCCATTAACTGAAACGGCTACTGAACAAACTTTAGTTGCTGTCTCAATGTGTAAAATAATATGCCTCATTTTAAAATCTCAAATTTAAAGCCAACTCCGTGAATGTTAGAAATCACTATTTTTGGATCTTCCCTTAAATATTTCCTTAATTTGGTAATGAATACATCTAAACTTCTTCCAACAAAATAATCATTTTGACCCCATATTGAGTTTAAAATCACTTCCCTCTGAATTACTTGATTTTTGTATTTGTAAAGTATTTTTAAAATTTGGGCTTCTTTCTTTGTGAGTGACTTTATTACATTTCCGGTTTGCAAAGAATGACTTTCAGAATCAAAAATAAAAATACCAATCTCTATTATGGGGGTTTCATTAGGAGCTATTTGGATATTCACACGTTTTAATAATGCTCTGATTCTTAGTTGTAGTTCTTCTATTGAAAAAGGCTTGCTCAAATAATCATCGCCACCAACATTAAAACCTTCGATTTTATCTTCAGTCTTTCCCTTTGCCGATAAAAATAAAATGGGAATTTCCGTATTTATTTTTCTGATATCCTGAGTTAAAGTAAAACCATCTTTTTTGGGTAGCATTACATCAAAAATACAAAGATGAAATTTTTCCTGACTGAAACGACGCATTGCTTCAAAACCATCAGAGCAAAGCGTGACTGAATAGCCGTCAGATTTTAATTGATCTGAAATAATTAATCCGAGATTTAAATCATCTTCAACTAATAAAATTTTAACTTTCATAAAATACAGCTATTATTGGATATAAAGATAATACTTGTTTATAATATTTCTAAATCATTTGACAACACAGTTTAAATTTCAAGAAGTAAACAAAATGATAAATTCACAGACGCTAAAAATTAAACTATATTGCTTGATCTTTCTTTGTAATTTTGATAAACTATTAATTATATGAATATTCCTGTTTCAATTTATACTGAAATGACGCCAAATCCCTCAACAATGAAGTTTGTGGCGAATAAATACTTATTAATCTCTGGTGATTCTGCTGAGTTTACCACAAAAAAAGAAGCCAAAGGATTTTCTCCGCTTGCAGAGGCACTTTTTGATTTCCCTTTTGTCAAAAATGTATTCATTGCTGCAAATTTTATTACCATTACCAAAACTGATAATGTTCCTTGGGATTTCATCAATATGGAATTGAGAGAATTTATAAAGGAATGGATTGCAAATTCAAAAGATATTTTAATTCAGA
>SYKJ01000119.1 GCA_005798205.1 Bacteroidota bacterium
CGTCTATTTAATTGGCTCTAATTTTCTTTCTACAGATTTGCACAATGCTTGTGAACAAGCAAATAAGCAATACATAAAAATTAAGTTAGATTACAAGTTCAACAGTAAAAATGACCCAAATCGTTTTTATTACCGTTCTGATCATTATAATTTTGCTAAGAACAATATTCCATCTGTTTTTCTTTTCAATGGTGTCCATGATGATTATCACCAAGCTAGTGATGAAATTGATAAAATAGAGTACGATGCCTTGCAAAAAAGAACCCAATTAGCTTTTGCAATTGCCTGGGAATTAGCAAATGGAAAAAATAGACCTGTCGTTGATAAATCAGAAAATTAATAGTTTCAATTACTCTTTAATTTTTTTAAAGTTTAAGTAAATAAGAATATGGAACAATCCATAGAGGAGTATTTGAATAAACTTGAAGTTGATAGGTTAGTTGCCATTGAAAAATTGAGAAAAATTATTCTTTACAATTTACCTAAAGGATTCTTTGAAACTATTAGTTATGGCATGATTGGATATGTCGTCCCTCATTCAATCTATCCAAATGGCTATCATTGTAATCCAAAATTACCACTGCCTTTTATTAGCATTGCATCACAGAAAAACTTCATTTCATTTTACCATATGGGAATGTACGCAATGCCCGGATTACTAGAATGGTTTACAGAAAGATATTCTTCAGTTAGTAAAATGAAACTTGATGTTGGTAAAAGTTGCATTCGTTTTAAGAAAGTAGATGAAATTCCATATGAAATTATTGGAGAACTTTGCTCAAAATTAACTCCAGACGATTGGATTGCTCTGTATGAGAGAAATTTGAAAATTTAGTATGAAGTTCAAAGAAATCTTGAAAGTTAACTAATTTACATTCTAAAATAACAATCCTAAACTTAAGTAAAAAGTCCTTCCATTTCCGGGTAAAATTCCAGGACCTGGATAACCTGTAGCTCTTCTAGTAGCATACTTTTCATCCGTCAAATTGGTAATGCCGGCTTTCACATTGTATCGTTCTTTAAATTTATATACTAAGGAAAAATCCATTACCTGATAAGCAGAAATCTTACCTATAGTTCCACTGGAGTTTGGTAATTCCGTATTGGCAGCATCTGTATAAACTGCTCCAACTTTACTCAATTGAAATGTAGCAGTAAACCCTTTATAATAATAACTTGTTCCAAATCTATGAATGTATTTTGGTGCATTTTCGACGCATTTATTTTCTATAGATCTGTCAGGGTCATTTGCGATTTCTGGATTTTCCCACTTACTGTATTTTGCATCAATAAAAGAGTTAGATGCAAAAAAAACGAGATTCCCAATTTTAGATTTGTCGTTAATTATTTTTAAGATGTCAATCTCAATATAAGATTCGATTCCTTTGCTTACAGAGTTTCCAATATTTGTTTTGAATAAGGTACCATCGTCTTGTAAGTATGTTCCTACTCGATTTTCATAATTTAAATAAAAGACACCTATGTCAAAGCTTAAAAAATTACCAGCAGTACCTCTAAATCCAATATCTGCATTATATCCATTTGCATCTTTAAGATTTGGGTCTATTACCTCTAAGGTTGCTGATGGAGTTAGTTCAGAAAAAGTGACCGGGCGATAGGATAGTGAATAATTTGCATATAAATTTGTTTTTTCACTCACTTTAAATTCACTGCCAATTCCGTAAAGAAGAAAATTACGTTTTTTGATTGTCGGACTTATTTTACCATTAGATTCTGTGTTAATATAACCCTCGCTTGTGTTTTCGATAAACTCAAAACGAATTCCAGGAATAACTTTGAATCGAGATCCAATTTGAATCATATTTTCTGCAAAAGCAGCATAATTCATTGTTTGGTATTCCAAAGATCGACCAAAAATAGGCTGTGTTAATGTTAGGTCAAAATCATGCCCATTTGTTCCAATTCCTTTTTGTCTTCGCTCGGCAGCTCCATTGTAAACTCTTAAACCTGCGGCCAATAAATTATCACAATTAACTAATTTATATTTATAGGTTGCACGAAGTTCAGTTCCATAATTTGTATAATAATCTCTATCAACCTGTCTATTTTTATATTCTAAAGAAACTGGATCAATTGTATCTGCTCCCAAAAAGCCAACACTATTTCTCTGAGCAATCGTTGCAAATGATTTTAGTTGTAAATTGATTTTTTTCGAAATGTCATACTTCAATGTGAGCGATGCAACATTGAATGGAGCACTAAACCAATTCCTTTTCCGAAAAGACTGCTGATGATTTTCGTTAAATTCAGAATCTGTTAAGCCACCAGCTTGTTGACTTTCGTACTTCATTGCTGAATATTCACCTTCAACAATAAGTTTTGGGCTTACTTTGTATGAGAAAGAAACATGTCCTGAATAGATTGAATACACACTATTCTTTCGCCAACTATCGGCAGAACGGTGTTGAAAAAAAGCATAATAAGTGAACTTTTTTAATGTGCCACCGATTGCGTTGTATGTGTTAAATAAACCATACGAACCTATTGTCTGTTGCGATTCGAATGTTATTTTTTGGTTGGGATTTCCTTTTTTTATTTTGTAGTTCAGTAAACCTCCAAATTGAGGCCCGTACTGTAAGGAAGCGGCTCCACGTACAACTTCTATTCTGTCAAGAGCTTCCATTGGAGGAGTATAATAGGTTTCTGGGTAACCAAAAACTTCAGAGCTTATGTCATATCCATTTTGTCTGACATTAAATTCCCATGATCTATTAGGACTTAAACCTCTGGTGGCAACACCAACCTGAATTCCAGAACCATCATTTTCCCAAATACTCATTCCAGGAACTTTTGAAAAAACTTGGCGAGTATTGTTGGTGCTCAAATCTGCCGCTAACTTATTAAATTGAATCACCTCATTTTTTTTGCCAGCATAAATAACATTGTCTTTATGACAAGGCATTCGCAGAATATCGCATGTTACTGGCTCCTTCACTAAAATTTCATTGAGTTGAATGGCAGGAATTTCATTTATTTGAGCGTGATAACTCGAAAAACACAATATTGATAAAAAAATGATAATGAATATGGTTTTCATAAATAATATCAGTGCCTATTTCGTAGACTAAACTGGCCACAAAACTATTATTTAGAATGATTATAAACTATACCACGATAATGGTATTTTTAACCTAAAACTTAAGAGAAATAGTTTAGGTTATGAGATTAAATTTATTGCTCTAGGAAAAAATAACTTCTCCCGTGCTAATATCGTGTATACCTCCAACGATATTAATTTCTCCTTTTTCAATCATCTCTCTTAAAATTAAACTTCTTTCTGAAATTAATTTTACAGACTCTTTGACATTTAAAGCAGCTACATTTTCAACAAAATTAGCGTTTGAAGAAGTGCGATTTTCATTAACAGTAACTTCGGCATCAACAGCTGGTTTAATCTTCGATAAAAGTCCAGTTAAATTTCCCATTTCAACATGATCGCAGGCTCCTTTGATTGCGCCACATTTTGTATGACCTAATACAACAATTAATTTAGCACCTGCAACTTTACATCCAAATTCCATTGAACCAAGGATGTCGTCATTTACAATATTTCCAGCAATACGAACGCTAAATAGATCTCCTAAACCTTGATCAAAAATCAATTCTGCAGAAGTCCTACTATCTATACAACTCAAAACAACTGCAAATGGATATTGACCTCCAGATGTTTCATTAACTTGTTGTAAAAGATTTCTGCTGAGTTTATTGTTGTTTACAAATCTCTTGTTTCCCTCTTTTAAAATATCCAATGCCATAAGTGGACTAAGATGAGATTGCATTTCTTTGGTAAATGTTTTCATGTTATAAAATTAATAAATTATATATATTTTTAGATAAGTTACTTGCGTTTTCGCCTAAGGATAAAGAAAATACTGACTATTAAACCAATTCCAACACCTTTCAATAAGTCTAGACTTACAACACCAATAACGGTGACGACAAAGGGGATAAATTGAAATTTTCCAATTTTCCACATGTGAATAAAAACCATAGGACTTGCTAATTTAAAACCTATCATAATTAATATAGCAGCA
>SYKJ01000120.1 GCA_005798205.1 Bacteroidota bacterium
CGTCTATTTAATTGGCTCTAATTTTCTTTCTACAGATTTGCACAATGCTTGTGAACAAGCAAATAAGCAATACATAAAAATTAAGTTAGATTACAAGTTCAACAGTAAAAATGACCCAAATCGTTTTTATTACCGTTCTGACCATTATAATTTTGCTAAGAATAATATTCCATCTGTTTTTCTTTTCAATGGTGTCCATGATGATTATCACCAAGCGAGCGACGAAATTGATAAAATAGAGTTCGATGCACTGCAAAAAAGAACACAATTAGCTTTTGCAATTGCCTGGGAATTAGCAAATGGAAAAAATAGACCTGTCGTTGACAAATCAGAAAATTAAAAGTTTCAATTACTCTTTATTTTTTTAAAGTTTAAGTAAATAAGAAAATGGAACAATCCATAGAGGAGTATTTACATGAACTTGGAGTTGATAGGTTAGTTGCTATTGAAAAATTAAGAAAAATTATTCTTCACAATTTACCTAAAGGATTCTTTGAAACTATGAGTTATGGCATGATTGGATATGTTGTTCCTCATTCAATCTACCCAAATGGCTATCATTGTAATCCAAAATTACCACTGCCTTTTATTAGCATTGCATCACAGAAAAACTTCATTTCATTTTATCATATGGGAATGTATGCAAAGCCGGGATTACTAGAATGGTTTACAGAAAGATATTCTTCAGTTAGTAAAATGAAACTTGATGTTGGTAAAAGTTGTATTCGGTTTAAGAAAGTAGATGAAATTCCATATGAAATTATTGGAGAACTTTGCTCAAAATTAACTCCAGACGATTGGATTGCTCTTTATGAGAGAAATTTGAAATAATTTAATAAGTTCCTTTTTTGTTAATTAAATTTTAATTTTGTTTAGATAATAAGTAAATAATATAAATCAAAAAATTATGATGATGACACCTCTAAAATCACTTCTGTTGTTTTTACTCCTTATTCCCACTAGTAGTGCTCTTTTTTCTCAAAACTTAGTCCGTTTGAATAATTCAAAGGTTGAAAAAGTTAGAATTTATCAGAATGGGGCATTTGTTAGCAGGTCAGTCAATGTTAATTTGAATTCAGGTTTAAATGAGTTAGTGTTTGATGAATTATCTCCCTTTATTAATGTAAATAGCATAGCTGTAAAAGGCACTGGTGATGCGAGTATTGTTGGTGTTAATTTTCAACAGAACTATTTGAAAAATCAAAAAAAATCTTCTGAAATTTCTAAACTTGAGAGTGAAAGAGATTCGCTAAGTCAAAAATTAACGTTTGTACAAAATAAAATAAGTGCAAGCAATGAGGGGCTAGCTGTTCTTCAGGTTAATAGATTGATTGGAGGAACTACCAACGGCATGGATGTTGCCAAACTTTCTGCCCTTGTTGATTATCAAGTAAGTAAAATTAATTCTCTAAAAGATGGGCTAATCGAATTAGGAATTAAAGCACAAAAAATACAGGACCAAATTTCCAAAATCAATCTTCAATTAAATGAATTAAATAATAAGCAAAATCAGGCCGAAGGTAATATAATCGTTCTAGTTGATGCTAAAACAAAAAGTACAGCAAACTTTGAGTTTTCCTACCTAATAAATAGTTATGTTAGCTGGTCACCTATTTATGATGTACGTGTTAAAAATACTTCAAGTCCAATAGAGTTTATTTTAAAAGCGAAAGTTTATCAAAGCACTGGTGAGGATTGGAATGATGTAAAGTTGACACTTAACACTGGAAACCCCACTGATGGTTCACAAAAACCGATTTTATACCCTTGGTATTTAAATTTTATAGAATATGACCATAAAATAAGAGGTTCAAGGGCAGGTAGATTTGATAGTATCACCCCACAGATGAATGGATTTTTGGAAACGAAAAAAAATAAATCAGAAGATTTGAAATGGACAGAAACACAGATTTATGAAAATCAATTAAGTAACGAATATGAAATTCTTAGTAAATACACTTTAAAAAGTGGAAATGCTGTAACACAAATTGAAATTAATCGCACAAATGCCAACACATATTACGAATATGCTTCTGCTCCGAAATTAAATTCCGATGCATTTTTAATTGGACATGTCCTTAATTGGGAAAGTCTTAATTTGTTAACTGCAGAGGGAAGCGTTTACTTTGATGGTGCCTATGTAGGAACTTGCGCTATTCAAAATAATATTTCAAATGATACAATGAAAATATCACTTGGAAAAGATGAAAGAATTACAATCAAAAGAACAAAACTAAATGAATTAAGTGGTACAAATTTGTTTGGCAATATGAAAGAAAAAAATATTTCCTTTGAAATTGTAGTAAAAAATACAAGGAAAGAATCTATTATTATAAGTATTGAAGAACAATTGCCAATAAGTCAGAATAAAGACATAATTGTAAAAACGTTAGAATTATCTGGAGGCAAACTTAATCCAACTACGGGGCTTGTTTCATGGAAGATTTCTCTAAAAGCTGGCGAAAGTAGTACTAAGAAATTTAATTTTTCAGTAAAATATCCAAAAGAAAATAAAATTAATGGGCTTTAGTATCACAGAAACTTAGCTATTTTTTTTAAATAATTTTTGTATTTTTTTTCTTTTTTATATTTTTGCAGTCGATGAAATTCTTTTTAAGAATCTTTCTTTTTTTTCAAATTTTTGTCCTTTCAGGATTACAAAATGTGATTTTTTGTAGCCCTGATTTCCATGCTAACCTTAACAAAAAAGAAAACTCAAGTATCTCAGATGAAAATAAAAATTCTGAAAAAGATAAAGATGTGAATGAAGGTAAAGAGGAATCAAATGAGGAATCAAATGAGGAATCAAATGAAGATGAATTCTTGCACTCTTCAGAAAATCATAAATTAATCGAAGATAGAGCTTCAGCAGAGAGAAACTCTTTTGACTTTTCTTATTTCTCTCCAAATCTTTCATTTCTTAGCCCACCTCCCGAGCTGATTTAAACAACACATGAAGAAATAGTCTACACTAATTTGTGTGGCTGTAACAGTTTGTTTAAAATCAATAAAGCTCAAAAAATGAAAAAATTAAATTTTCTTAATGATATTAAAGCTGACTTAAGTTCAAGCTTAGTTGTATTCTTAGTTGCACTCCCACTTTGTTTGGGAATTGCTGTTGCATCAGGCGCTTCTCCTTTTTCAGGTATTATTACTGGAATTATTGGGGGGCTTATAGTGGGCTATTTTAGTAGCTCAAATGTAAGTGTTTCAGGACCTGCAGCAGGGTTGATTGCTATTGTGCTAATCGCCATTCAAGATTTGGGATTTGAAGTTTTTTTAGTATCCATTGTATTGGCGGGCATACTTCAATTAATTTTAGGTTTTGCTAAAGCAGGAAGAATTTCAACTTATTTTCCTTCAGCAGTAATAGAGGGAATGTTGGCGGGTATCGGTATTATTATTATTTTAAAAGAAATACCCCACGCTATTGGTTATGACACAGAACACGAAGGCGATTTTTTTAATTATAATATTGTTGATAGTGCTGATAGAGGTTTTTTAAATGAAATTATTCATTCTTTTAATTTTGCTCACTCTGGCATATTATTGTTATCAGTTGTATCAATTTTTATTTTGTTTGCATTTCATAAGTTTTCCTTTTTAAAAAAGATGAAGACATTACCCGGAGCTTTGGTAGTTGTAGTTGTGGGGATTATTTTTAATGAATTTTTTAGGGCTTATTTTCCTTCGTTTTATATTTCTGGAAATCATATGGTAAAACTACCTATGTCAAATAGTGTAAATGAATTTTTTACACAATTTACCTTCCCTGATTTCACTAGTATTTCAAATCCTAAAGTTTGGCTTACTGCAATGACAATTGCAGTTGTTGCTAGTATCGAAACTTTATTGTGTATTGAAGCGGGTGATAAATTAGATCCACAAAAACGTTTTTCTAATACCAATACTGAATTAAAGGCTCAGGGTATTGGAAATATATTGTCTGGCTTGGTCGGTGGATTGCCAATGACATCAGTAATTGTAAGAACTACAGCAAATATTAATGCTGGCGCAAAAACAAAATTATCGACAATTTTTCATGGCTTATTTTTATTGTTAGCAGTTGTATTAATTCCTGGTCTGCTAAGTAAAATACCAATGGCATGTCTTGCTGCTATATTAATTATGATAGGTTTTAAATTAGCAAGTCCTATGGTTTTTATTCACATGTGGAAAATTGGAAAATTTCAATTTATACCTTTTGTCGTCACTGTTATTGGTGTTGTAAGTCTAGACTTATTGAAAGGTGTTGGAATTGGTTTAATGGTCAGTATTTTCTTTATCCTTTCGCGAAAACGCAAGTAACTTATCTAAAAATATGTATATTTTATTAATTTTATGACATGAAAACACTTACTAAAGAAATGCAATCTCATCTCAGTCC
>SYKJ01000121.1 GCA_005798205.1 Bacteroidota bacterium
CAATTTTATCACAAAAAATGGTGTCTCTTGATTTGGAGTCGCAAATAGCCTTGCCAACACTGAAAACCTCTATTTTAGAAAATGCATTGTCAATTTCTTTTAAGGAAGGAGTGCCAGGTTTATTTGAATAAAAAGAACTTATCGTGCCTTCTTTATCATAAACCATTTCACCATTTGTTTCATCAAAGATTGCTTTTTTTTCTATAAAATAAATCTTACCATTGACTTGGGATATTTCAGGTTTAAATTTCTCAATTTTACCTTTTTCATTTTCGTACTCTATTTGCATTAATTCTGTAATCTGAAGACCTTTTGGTATAGGATTTTCTAACTTCCCTTCTCTTCCCATATTTCCATAAACTAAAAGTGCTGCACAGATTATTCCCATAACTTTCTGAGAATCTGCACCACCATGTCCCAAAGAAAATGCAGCTGATGATAGTAATTGCAATCTTTTGTGCATGTGAGACTCTTTTATTGCCGACGGTTTTTTTGTGCCATGCATTAACTCAAACCAGATATAGACGATAATGAAAACAGCAAGCATACCAACTACAATGTAAAGCATTATAGGCTTCATATCGACGTATTCTATCATGTACTGCATAAAACCAATTGTGATAAAAGAGAGTAGGAGGATGAATGCCATTTTTTTCCAAAAAGAACGCGTTATTGTTACGAGGCAGATCAAAAAAGCGATAAAACCACCAATCAAGGGTGCTAAAAAGATAAATAAAACTACTTTTAAAATTTCACCAGAGGCAATTACATCCCAACCGGCATGAGCAACGGCAGCACCGGCGAATCCTCCAATAAGTGTATGAGAAGATGAGGACGGAATACCGAGCTTCCATGTAAGTAGATTCCAGAATGTTGCAGCAATTAAACCAGACAAAATTACCCACAGGTCAATTGCATTATTGTCTACTGTTTTAGCCACTGTATTCCCAACACTCATGTCAAAGACCCAAAATGCCAAAACATTAAAAAAGGCTGCCCAAATTACTGCTTGTAAAGGTGTAAGAACTTTTGTTGAAACTACTGTGGCAATAGAATTTGCTGCATCGTGAAATCCATTAACTAAATCAAAGATAAGCGCAACAACAATTACTATAATTAAGAGCGTAAACATGTAGATATGATTTAGATGTAATTAAGCGTATTTAACAACAATCGATTCAATAACATTTCCTGCATCTTCACATTTATCAGTTGCAACCTCCATAACTTGATAAATTTCTCGGCGTTTTATTAATTCTTTTGCATCTACATCAGATTCAAATAGGCGCTCGATACTCATATCAAAAATATCATCGGCATTATTTTCGATACTATTAATTTTTATGACACACTCTATAATTTTCTGCGTATTTTTTAAGTTTCTTAATTCCGAAACTGCTTCTTTTACAGCTTTCACACCTGAGTTGATTGCCTCTGCCATTTTTTGAATGCCTTGGTCTGAAATAGGGTCGACTTTATAAAAATTAATTTTTTTTCCTGCAGCATAAATACAATCTGCTATATCATCAAGAGCAGATGCAAGACTGTGAATATCTTCACGATCAAAAGGAGTAATGAAATTTTTTCCGAGCTCTATGAAAATTTGATGAGTTATATCGTCATTTTGATGCTCAATTTCTTCCATTTCTTTAATCAAAAGACCGCGTTTATTAAAGTCTGGTTCATGAACAACTTGCAACAAGTTTTTTGAAATTTTTTCAAGATTATCACTTGCTTTTTCAAAAAGAGAATAAAAGATTCTGTCTTTCGGTAAAAAATAACTTAAGATTCCAGCCATAATTTTATTTTTTAGTGTAAAGGTAGAGTCAATTGCAAGGATTAGATTTAAAAAATTGATTTCTTAACGTAAACATAACATTGGTAAAACAGAAAGTCTTATCAAATCTCAAAATTAGATTTTTTATATGGGTTTAAAGGGATCAAAGTTCTGATTTTAAATTCTTATGTTACCAAAATGTTACTAAAATTATTCTTAAGTTAAATTCATATTAAAAAATTATTAACTCTACATTAAATAATTAGTTTTGACCACAAATTATGGTTCATGAAAAAAATAAATCTACTAACAATTGTTTTAACAATCATTTTGTTAAACGCTAATCTAGTATTGGGACAGGTGGCAAATGACACGACAAAAAAAAATAGTACAATCTCTAAAAAGTGGTTTGAATCCATTAACATTCGAGGCTATACTCAAATTCGTTACAATGGTCTCCTTCAAACAAATGAAGACCTAGAATGTGAGCAATGTGATAAAAGTTGGGGTGGCGAAAATGGATTTTTTATGCGTCGAATGAGGGTTATTTTTTATGGTCAAATTAATCCTAAAGTTTATTTTTACTTACAACCCGATTTTGCAAGCGCTCCGCTTACAACTTCGCTACATTTTGCTCAAATTAGGGATATGTATTTTGATGTGGGTATCGATAAAGAAAATGAATTCCGTTTTAGAATAGGACAAAGTAAAGTTCCTTATGGATTTGAAAATATGCAATCATCTCAAAATCGTTTGCCATTAGATCGTGCTGATGCCATGAATTCTGCTGTTAGTAATGAACGCGATTTAGGTGTCTTTTTCTATTGGGCGCCGACAAAAATCCGCAAACGCTATTCTTCTTTGGTAAATGACGGATTAAAAGGTTCTGGTGATTATGGTGTATTTGGTCTTGGAGTGTATAATGGTCAAACCGCAAATAAACCTGAACTAAATGTCAACCGTCACGTTGTTGCACGTTTGACATATCCATTTGAAGTAAAAAATCAAATATTTGAACCTGGTATCCAAGCTTATAAAGGACAATATACCTTAGCTAGTTTATCTTCTGGTGTCAAAACAAATATTACTAAAACTTATGCTGACGAGCGAATAGGTGCGACGTTTGTGCTTTACCCGAAGCCATTTGGAATTTTGGCAGAATACAATGTAGGAAATGGTCCCGAATTTGATAAATTGGCTGATTCCATTACAACACAACGTTTACACGGAGGTTTTATAACGGCTTCGTATCTAATACAATTTAGAGAACAAACCCTTATTCCATTTGTTCGTTATCAAAAATACGATGGCGGAAAAAAACACGAATTGGATGCAAGAAGTTATGAAGTAGAAGAACTTGAAATTGGCACTGAATGGCAATTAAATAAAAACTTTGAGTTAGTTGTGATGTATACGATGTCTTCTCGCCGATTTGAAGACTTTGGAAAGCAGGATAATTATCAACGCGGTAACTTGTTGCGCATTCAGGCTCAAGTCAATTTCTAAGTAAACATAAAAGGTTAGCAGTCTCCCCTTTTTTATTTCTTGGTTACTCCCTTTTATTTAGCTTTAGTAAATTTGCTTAAATTTGTAAAGTGAGCGTGTTTGAGAACTTGAAATTTCAGTTAGATCAGTTAGAATGGCCAAATATTTATTTATATAAGTTTATTCTCCCAAATGAAAATGAAAAAATAGCGCTTGTTACTTCTCTATTTGATGAAAATGCAGAAATTGGCTTGTTGCCATCGAGAAATGGTAATTTCATCAGTATAAGCGTCAAAGAAGTTGCTCTAAATGCACAATCAATCATTGAAAAATACGAAAAAATAGCAAAAGTTAAAGGAATAATTACACTCTAAAAAATGGAAAAAATTACCGCTATCTTATTCGTATCCTTGTTATTTCTAGTAGGAATAATTCTTTATCGTATACTGCTTCGAAAACTTAGCAAAGGTCGGATATTGAAAGAAAATTTTTGTATTTTATATAATTTAGATAACAATCCAGTTAGTGGAGAGGTTTCTTTTTATTTCACCTGTCCTCGTAAAATGGAAGTTGAATTTTCTATTTGGGAGGGAGATAAAAAAGTAGAAGAGCTAAAAAATGAGGAATTTTCTGAGGGCGGACATATCATTCATTATGATTCAAAAAGTTTAAAAAATGGAGACTATATTTTTGGTTTAGTAACGGAAAATCAAAAAACTGTAAAGCGTTTTCAAATTCAAAACGATTAAATTTTTTATTGCTGAAAATTTAGTTAGTTTTTATAATTGCTTATTTTCAAAAAGTATTACAAACAAAAATAATAGCTTATCTCCTTACATTTAATCTAAAAAATACATTTTGAATATATCGGCTTAAAGTATTATCCTTATTAAATGTTTATTTTTGAATAAAAATGTTGAAGCAAAAAGTTCATAAGCTTACTTTAGATGAGGACACAGAATTTTCGGTAATAGGCTTATCCACAGCTTTTAGCGATTACAAATTGGCTTACGAATTAAATTCAACTCTAGATCTCAAAATAGTTCTTCACAAGGAAAAACTAGAAATTATTGACCCCAAGTCAAAGGAGCAGGTTTCATATCGTGTATATCATTTTTTTGATGAAGAAAATTTGACAAAATATTACTTGGTAAAAAACAATCAGAATTTAAAATTTCTTTTTCCTGAAAAACCCAAAATGGATTTTTTCTTACTTGTTCGCGATAATTTTGTTTTTGAAATGGATGATTTAATTCATCGATTAAGACAAATTAATGGCATAGTTGCAATATTTAAGTTGGAAAATTCCGAATTTTATGCCGCAGAATATTTAACATTTTAAAGAGAATGAAAAAAACAAAAATAGTTGCAACCATTGGCCCATCAACGTCTTCTAAGGAGGTTTTGCGTGAGATGATTCTATCTGGATTAAATATCTGTCGACTAAATTTTTCCCACGGAACCTACGATGACCACTTAAGTGCAGTGAAAATAATTCGAGAACTCAATGAGGAATTACACATGAATGTTTCTATTCTTGCAGATCTTCAAGGGCCAAAAATACGAACCAATGAGATAGAGAATAACAGCGTCTTATTAGAAGTTGGTAAAGAAATTAAAATTTTAGTAGAAAAAGTTGTGGGAAATGCTCAACGGTTTTCAATAAATTACGCTAAACTTCCGCAAGAGGTCAATCCTGGTGAAAAAATTTTATTAGATGATGGAAAAATAATGCTGGAAGTTGTTTCATCTGATGGAAAAACTGAAATTATATGTAAAATTATTCAAGGTGGAATTCTTTCTTCTAAAAAAGGCGTTAATTTTCCTAATACAAGCATCTCATTACCCTCATTAACAGAAAAAGACGAAAAAGATTTACAATTTGCCTTGGACAATGGGGCAGATTGGATTGCTCTTTCCTTTGTTCGTTCTGCTAACGATATTATTGCGTTAAAGCAACTGATTTCTGCACGTAAACACCATGCTAAAGTAATTGCCAAAATCGAAAAACCTGAGGCATTGCAAAACATCGATGAAATAATTACTGAAAGTGATGCTTTGATGGTTGCCAGAGGAGATTTAGGTGTTGAGATACCGTATCAAAATGTTCCTCTTATCCAAAAAATGCTAATCTCAAAATGCAATCTTTCTGCTAAACCGGTTATCGTTGCTACGCAAATGATGGAATCTATGATGACAAGCATGTCGCCTTCAAGAGCTGAGGTAAACGATGTTGCAAACGCTGTGCTTGATGGCACAGATGCTGTAATGTTATCGGGCGAAACTTCAATTGGTAAATATCCGATTGAGGTCATCAAAACTATGAGCAATATCATCAAGGAAATGGAAACCCACAGCGGCATCTACCACAAAGAAGAATTGCCAAAGGAAAATCAAAGTCGTTTTATCTCTGATTCAATTTGTTTTAATGCCTGTCGATTGGCCCAAAGGGTAAAAGCTTCTGCAATTATTACAATGTCATTTTCTGGCTACACGGCCTATAAAATTTCTTCTCAAAGGCCAAATACTGAGATTTTTGTTTTCACAAGTAATAAAAAAATTCTAACGCAATTGAGTTTAGTTTGGGGAGTTCGTGCTTTTTATTACAACAAAAAAATTAGTACTGACCATACAATTGCAGATATTAAACAGACGATGAAAGATAAATCTTTTTTGAAATTAGGGGATTTAGTTATTAATATCGCTTCAATGCCTATTGAGGATCTTGGAAGTTCAAATATGCTAAAATTGAGCTACATTGACTAAAAATCGCTGAGTTTCTTATTTTTTCCATTTTTTTTTGTCACGATCTATTATTTTTTGCTATCTTAATGTAAAAAGAAAGATAAATGGAAAAAAAGTGGCATATAAAAAATGGACAAGAAGCGTCGAAAATTGAGGCATTAAGAGCAGCTCTAAAAGTTGACAGAATTGTTGCAGAATTGTTACTGCAGCGAGGTATTGACAATTACGAAGCTGCACATGAATTTTTTCGTCCAGACTTAGAAAAATTGCACGATCCATTTTTAATGAAAGACCTAGATAATGCAGTTGATCGATTGGTATTGGCAATTGAGAATAAAGAACGCGTTCTGCTTTTTGGCGACTACGATGTTGACGGCACAACTGCAGTTGCTTTGATGTACACTGTTCTTAAGGAGTATTTACCAACGATTGAATACTACATACCAGACCGATATACTGAGGGTTATGGCATAAGTTTTCAAGGAATAGATTTTGCACAAGAAAATAATCAATCGTTAATTATTGCACTTGATTGTGGTATTAAAGCAAATGAGAAAGTTACCTATGCTAAAAATAAAGGAATTGACTTTATCATCTGCGATCATCACGAACCAGGAGAAGAACTACCTGCCTGTATTGTTTTAGATCCGAATAGAAAAGACTTCCTCTACCAATTTAAAGAATTGTCAGGATGTGGTGTTGGATTTAAATTCTTACAAGGATTTTTACAAAAAAAGAAGCTGCCTCTCTTAAAATTGTTCAATCAGTTGGATTTGTTGGCAATTAGTATCGGCGCAGATATCGTTCCACTTGTTGGAGAGAATAGAATCTTGTGCTTCCATGGCTTGAAATTACTAAATGCTAAACCACGAATTGCTTTTCAAGAATTATTGGAATTGGCAGCTAAAAAAATGCCACTTAGCTTAACGGATGTTGTTTTTATTATCGCTCCACGAATAAATGCTGCAGGTCGCTTGCGTTCGGGGAAAATGGCTGTTCAATTGATGATTTCAAATGATTTAGAGGAATTAAAACTTCTAGCAAATGAAATAAATTCTGATAATATACAAAGAAGAGCTTTGGACCAAACAATAACACAAGAAGCACTTTCACAAATAGAAAGTGACCTTACTTTTTCAAACCGTTGTTCAACTGTTGTTTTTAATTCCTCATGGCACAAAGGAGTTGTGGGAATTGTCGCTTCTCGGCTTATTGAAAAGCACTACCGCCCAACGATTGTCTTAACAGAATCTGACGGAATTGTGAGTGGTTCTGCAAGAAGTATTCGCAATTTTGATTTGTATAAAGCACTACTTTCTTGCGAGGATCTTTTGGAACAATTTGGCGGACACACATTTGCAGCAGGACTTTCACTGAAAATCGAAAATCTCGAAGCCTTTAAATTACGCTTTGAAGACTATGTCCAAACTAACTTAGCACTTGAAGATAGAATACCAATTCAAGATTTAGATATCGCAATTGATTTAAATGAAATTCATGGCAATGAATCACCTTTGCTTATTCCGCGACTCAAAAGAATTATTGAAGATTTTGAGCCCCATGGCCCTGGAAATATGAAACCTGTGTTTTATACATCTAATTTATTTACAACAGAATCCCAAATTTTGAAAACTGCGCACCTAAAACTAAAAGTTACGCAGCCAAATTCAAAACTTGTCTACAACGCGATTGGATTTAACTTGGGAGAAAAAGAAAGTCAAGTTGCAAAAGGTTTACCATTTGAGATGGCTTATACTTTGGAAACAAATGAATTCAATGGCAAAAAAACAATTCAGTTGAACATGAAAGATGTAAGAGAACAAATTTAGTAATTAGCCTTGCCCATTTAAACCAAAAACTGCAATTAGCGCCGCTGTCTCTGTTCGCAGTCGAAATGCACTCAATTCAATGGCGGTATACTTATTTTCTAGGGCAAACTCAAGCTCTTTTTCTGTGAAATCTCCTTCGGGACCAATTAAAATGAGTCCCGACCTTTGGATTTGAGCAATGTCAATTTTTTCTGCTTCGTAACAATGTCCGATGTAACCTCCGGGATTGTTTGTAATAAAAAGATTGAAAGGACATAGTTCACAAATTTCTGGGAGAAAAAATCGTTTTGACTGCTTCATAGCTCCAATAGCAATTTTTGTAAGGCGTTCTAATTTCAGATTGTTGCGTTCATTGTTCGTGCAACTTAAAAAACTTAGCTTTGTCAATCCTATTTCTGTGGCTTTTTCTACAAACCATTCTAGCCGGTCCATGTTTTTTGTAGGTGCCATTCCAATGTGTATTTCTTTTGTTGGAGAATGCTTTACTGCCCTTACAATTTCTACCTCACATCGCTTTTCATGCCCTGTTGTTATTGTAGCAAAAAATTGCCCACCTTTTCCATTTATCAATTCAATAGCATCGCCATTTTTCTTTCGTAACACCCGAATACAATGCTTTGATTCCTCCTCGGAAAGCACATAATTTTTGGTGTTTTCAGAAATATCGGAAGCGTAAAATAGTGCCATTAGTGAATGAGTTGATAGACCAATTCACGCATCAATTCTCCTTGACTTGCACTGGTATTTCCTAAGCCCTTAGATTTTAAATCATACGCTTGAATTAGGGCAATATTTATTGCGATTTTTCGCGCGTCGTATTTATTTTTTGCATTGGTTAATTCTCCGGCAACAAAAGGATGAACTCCTAGCGCTTGAGCTACTGCCTCGCGCGATTTATTTGGTAAAAAATGGATGCGCATTATTTGAGAGAAAAATTTAAACAGATTTGAAATAACAAATACCAAATCGGCAGCTTTTGGATTGTATTCAAAATATTGAACAATTTTCATTGCTTTTAGATTGTCTTTGCTTGCAATTGCATTTGTAAGTTCAAAAACATTGTATTCCTTTGAAATTCCAATATTTTCTTCAATGTGATTTTCATTAATCGTTGTTCCTTTATCAATTAAAATTGATAATTTTTCGAACTCTTTTACTATTCTTCCTAAATCATTTCCCAAAGATTCTACCACCAGCATGCATGCCTTAGATGTTATTTCATATCCGATGGACTTAACATATTGTTGTATCCATTCTGCCAGTTGGTATTCTTTTACTTTTTCAGATTTAAAAACGCTACCATTTTTTAAAGCAACCTTCAGTATTTTCTTTCGAGCATCAAAGAACTTGTATTTATAACAAATTACTAAAATAGTAGTGTCAATTGGATTCTCTAAGTAGCTTTCTAATTTTTCAAGTGCTTTAAATTCTTGTGCCTCTTTTAAAATCACAAGTCTTTTCTCAGCCATCATAGGAAAAGATTTTATTTCTCCAAGAAGTAATAGTAAATCTGCATCTTTTCCGTATACAATGGTCTGGTTAAAATCACGCTCGCTCTCTGCTAAGGCATTTTCCTGAATGGCTTTTGTGAGAACATCAATAAAATAAGCTTCCTCGCCATGTAGAAAGTAAACTTTTTCTAGCTTTTTGTTTTTGATTTCTCTAAGAAGTAGTTTGTGATCCATGTTACTGTCTGTCCTAGATTTTAATCAGTTTAATTACTATTTTTAGTGTGTTTTTTCAAAAATAATAGAAAACTAGGAGAGAACAATTATTTTCTGTGAGGAATGTAGGATTAATTTTTAAAATCCCAGTTATATTTCCAATTTCTTCAAGCTTTATTAGCTGTAAAATAAAATAAAATATTAATTTTACATAAAAAAACAAATAAACCCATGCAAAATTATACTTTCATATTTCTTGTTGCTTTTCTATTTTCATTTTCACTAAACTCCCAAACGCATCAAGTAGTTTCTGCATCAGGCGGAGATGCTTCAAATACATCTGGTTCCATCGCCTATTCAATGGGCCAAATTGTATATACGACCACTAATAATTCATCGGGTAAAATAGCACAAGGAATTCAGCAGGCAAAACGCCCAAACACAGTTACAGCTCTATTCTTAAATCTTAAGGTTTTAATCGACGGCTATTACATTTATAATTCCAACCCACCATTAATGGTACCCGCACGCTATACAAACCTTTTAG
>SYKJ01000122.1 GCA_005798205.1 Bacteroidota bacterium
ATACTATTTCTTTAGATTGTGATGATTTACAAAATGGAACTTATATTGTGAAATTTGTTTCTGGAAAACAAAACGAAACAGTTAAGTTCATAAAAATGTAAACTGAAATTCAAAATAAAAAAAAAGCGACATAGGTCGCTTTTTTTATGAAAAATAATTTCTAGGGATTAAATTAAGTTATTCACCACGCCTAATCTCCTCAACTTTTTTCTGTCGTTGCATTGGGTTTCCATAACTATCTTGCTGTTTAAAAAGCTGATAACGACTTGGGTTTATTTTCTTTGGCCAATTATTGTTATCTAAATCTGTATCTGCTGTCTCTAAAAATGGATCTAGTCGAAAAGATTTAACCTCCTTTTCAAGAATAAATACTTTACTTACGAGTTCCTCAGATTTTCTCCATATTTCTACAGGAATTCGAATTACTTTTTTTGAATCATCCGTAAAAGTGAATTCAACTATTAAGGGCATTACGAGACCACCGATATTTGAGAATGAAACTTCGTAAAAGTGTTTATTGCTATTTAAAAGTTCCAATTCTTTTGAATCTATTTTTGCTAAAAATGTTTCGTATTCCTTTTTGTCAAGCGCATCAACATTGTAAATATCTCTTTTAGCATAGAAATCATCGATTGTCGTGTCTTTCTCGTTTACAGTTTGAAGAATTTCTGATTTATTTCTCTCATCCCCGATAAAGACATCTTTCATATCATTTTTAGTTTTATTAAAAGCCTTCTCCAAATCTGGATTTTGCGTATTTAGCTGAAAGTATTTTACTTCATCAATTGAAATATCAACATTATCAGTGCCATAAAACCAGCCTCTCCAAAACCAATCTAAATCAATTGCTGAGGCGTCCTCCATTGAACGGAATAAGTCGGCTGGAGTTGGATGTTTTAATTTCCATCTTTCACAATATGTTTTGAATGCAAAATCAAATAACTCATGACCCATAATTGTTTCTCGAAGAATATTTAGAGCCGTTGCAGGTTTTCCATAAGCGTTATTGCCAAATTGCATGATAGATTCAGAATTTGTCATTATTGGAGAGATTGTTTTCTTGTCACCACGCATATAATCAGCAATCAAATATGCAGGACCTCTTCTTGACGGATAACCGCGTTCCCATTCTTGCTCAGTAAGGTATTGGACAAAAGTGTTTAGTCCTTCATCCATCCAAGTCCATTGGCGCTCGTCTGAATTGATTATCATCGGAAAAAAATTGTGACCAACCTCGTGAATAATAACTCCCCACATTCCATATTTATCTCCTTCCGAATAGGTGCCATCAGATTCCGGTCTGCCTCCGTTAAAACAAATCATGGGATATTCCATTCCAATCCATTTAGAATGAACAGAAATTGCGACAGGGTAGGGATAATCAACTGTAAACTTTGAATAGGTTTTTATTGTATGGGCAACAAGTTTTGTAGAATATCTCTCCCACAATGGGTTTCCTTCTTTAGGATAATAAGACATGCAGAGTATATTTTTCCCTCCAACGCTTTGATTTTGGGCGTCCCAAATAAATTTACGAGAACTTGCAAACGCAAAGTCGCGCACATTGGTAGCTTTAAAAATCCAAGTTTTGGTCTTATTGGATTTATTTATTTCTGCTTTTTCTGCTTCAGTTTGTGATACAATAATTATAGGAGAATCGGATTTTCTTGCTTGTGCCAATCTTTTCTTCTGTTCAGCTGTGAGTACAAGGTCTAAATTTTGACATTCACCAGTTGCTGCAACAACATGATCTGAGGGAACAGTAATGGAAACCTCGTAATCTCCAAATGGGAGCGTAAACTCTCCAGCTCCTAAAAATTGCTTGTTCTGCCAGCCGGTAACGTCGTTGTAGACGCACATTCTTGGAAAATATTGCGCAATTGTATACAGGTAGTTTTTATCTTTTTCAAAATATTCATAGCCAGATCTTCCACCAACAGCCATACGGTCATTTATATTATACCACCACTTTATTTGAAAACTAATACTTGTTTTGGGTTGCAAGGGCTTATCCAAATCAATACGAAGCATCGTTTTATTGATAGCATAGCGCATTTGTTGACCAGCTGTAGACTTTATATAATCAATTTTAAATCCACCGTCGTAATAAAAGAATTTCTTTTTAATGTCTCCAAGGGATTTGAAATTTTCCATTTTTTCAATTTCAATCACTTTAGAATCTGAATTTTCAGCATAGATATTTTGATCTAGTTGCAACCAAAGATAGTCAAGTCGATCAGGCGAATTATTCGTATACGTAATTGTCTCAACACCATATAATTTTTGTGTTTCATCATCAATTGTTAAGGCCATTTTGTAATCTGCCTTTTGTTGATAATAATTGTGTCCTGGAGCCCCTGCTGCGTTGTGAAATTCATTTGGAGTAGGTAATTCAATGTCTAATTGCGCAAACTTTTTTTGACCACTTACTTTGAAACTAAAAAGTGAAATAACGCTTAAGTAAATAATTATTTTCATGGCTCTATTGCTATTAATTTTGTTTTTTGGTGAGTTAAAAATTCAAATGTGTATTTTTTATTTCGATGAATAAAGGTTAATTTATTCTGTTGCTCATTATTACGATTCATTAAAAGATCATATTCTACCTCTATTTCTTGCGGTTTAGCTAATTTTTCAGAACTAAAATAAAAATATGTTGTACCATTTAAATCCATTTCATAACCTTCAAGCTCAAGATTAATGTGCTTGCTATTGCAGGAAAAAGATAAGCCAGAGTTTAAAATTTCCTGAATTTTATTTTTTAAAATTGAATCGTTCATTGCATCAACAATCGTTATTTTACGAGTTGTATTTTCATTTAGTAATTCCTCAAAATCGTGACTTGAAACTGAAATAGAACCCTGCAAGCATTCTTTTAATTCGTTGTACTCTAGTTCAGTATATGAGAAATAAAATGGATGTGCATTAAGATTCAGTGAAAATAGAATTGTGAAGATGAAAAACCGCATTTCCTTTAATTGAGAACTCCAAAATTAATGAAATTTTAGCGTTTTTTTTAGACTTTTTAGGTCAATGTTTTTTCCATCACAAAATCATTCATAAAATATCCATTTCCTATTGGAAAATCCTCTTTGGCAACAATACTAAAGTTGTTTTTAAGATAAAAGTCTACCGCTTTGTTAGCCCGATTAACTTGAAGTGATATTTTTTTTGCACCCCTTATTTTTGCTCTCTGCTGCGCAAATTCCAATAATTTCAAACCAATTCCTTTTTTTTGTTCGTTTGTAAGCACATATATTTTTTGCAATTTTACCGTATGCAGTTCCTTCTCTGAAAATTCAAGTTCAATATAAGCAACTGCCTTTTTATTTGCGTAGGCGCAATAGAATTCATTTCCTTGATCGAAATCTTTTTCTAGCTTTTCTTTGGAGTACATCCAATCCAACATGTAATCTAATTGTTCTTTAGATAAAATAGTTCCGTATGCTGAAGGCCAGATTTTAATTGCAAGACTTCTGGTGATTAGAAGATTATTTTTCTTCAACAATCGAATTTCAATCACTGTTTTGTGAATTGTAATTGTTGAATTTTACCGTCAATTTTCATGCGAATAAAATAGTTTCCTGGTGAAAGTTCGGAAACATTTAATTTTCCATTTGCTATTGGTTTCCAAAATATTTGTCCATTTGAGTTTATAATTTCAATTTTATCGGGCAATTCTTCAATAAGTGTAAAATGAAGTTCATTGACAACTGGATTCGGAAAAATAGACCAATCCAATTCATTTTCTTTTGCCTCAAGTCCAATTGTTTGCAGAGCCAATTGAACCGCCGCATACGCATTTACTCGTCCGGCTCCCCATTTTATACTTCCTTCGTTAGGAATAACTCCTGTAATATTATCTTGCCTTGCGGTCTCCATTATTATTTCTTTAACTTGTCTGGCAGACAAATAGGGGTTGGCATCAAGAATTAAAGCAGCGACACCAGCAACCATTGGTGAAGACATCGATGTTCCTGATAATTTAGCAAAGTGATACGTTCTCCCATTAAAATCAACTGAGCCAAAAGATGTAAACGCAGCATCAGTAAATGATGAAATTGACGATATTACTGCTACTCCTGGTGCGGCAATGTCAGGTTTTATTACACCGTCATATCTCGGGCCTTGTGATGAAAAAGAGGCAAGTCCACCACCCACTAAAGCACCATTTGAAGCGCTATACTGACTTGCGTAAGCTGCAACGCTAATTACGTCATCGGAACATGCCGATTCACCAATACCGTTAAAGTTATCACCTGAAGTTGTACCCGAGCCAACAGCAGTAAACGCCATCCCCCAATTTCCAACATTATTTGTTAATTCAGTAAGATTCCAATAATGAACGATTCCAGTATCGGCAATAGATTTCAAAAGAACACGCAGGTTTGTATTTGTATTTTTGACGCGAAGTCGCATTTGAGGTTTATTGTTTAGTGGATGAATGGCATCTGCAGAAATGTTGTATAAAATTGTATCTATGCCAGCAACAAGAAAAGTATCAATGTAAGTATTCGTTGTATTTGTAGCATAGTAGGGACTTTCCGCCAAAACTACCCCAGAACTATTTGTGATAATAAGACCGTTTGAAAAATTATTTCCAACTTCCCCCCAGGAATGAATACTTTGTCCCCACATATTAGGATTTGCATTGTAGTCGTAAAAATTAATTCTTGTTTTTAATACATCATTACTAAATGTCTTTTTTAGGTGAAAATTAACATTGCCATTGTTTCCTCCAGAACTCACAAAAACAACACCCAGGTCAGTGTAGGCAGTTATTGCCTGACTTAAAAGTGAGGTTCCATCAAGGGTGCCAAAGTGATACAGACCCCAACTCATGTTAACCACCAATCTTTTTCCGTCTGCTAATGCTTTTTGGTACATCCATTCCCAAGCGTCTAAAACAGATGCTACATCAACCGTAAATGTTACAAACAGCAATTTTGATTCAAATGCTACTCCGCGATATGCAGTTCCAGCCCCGCTTCCCGCTGCAATTCCTGCAACATGTGTTCCGTGTGTTGAGTAGTTGTAAATATTTGAGGTATCACTTTGCGCATTTAGTAAGGCTTGTGGGTTAGCATATTCTGTTCCGTAGCTATATCCTAAAGGACTTGGACCGCTTGTTTTAAATTGATCCCAAGCTGCTACAATTCGAGATTCAGACAAAGTTGTATCATAAAACATTGGAGAGGTGTAGTCAAATCCCCAATCGGTGATGCCAATGTAGACATTTTCGCCAGTGTAGCCCTCGGGCAGACCAATTCCTGAATGAACGCTGTCGGCTCGTATATCTGTAACTGCTTTATCTAGAAGTCTCTCAACTTTTCCAGCAATTTGAGCATATTCGATACCGTTCAGTGAGGAAAGAGAAGAAAGTTGCTCCACAGGAACTTTAAGCGTGATTATTGATCCAACGGGTTTACTCACAATTATACCTTTCTCTATTGTGCTTTCTCGATTAAACGCATGATTTGTTTTACCAAGAAATGAAAAGTAGTATTTTTCTTTGATTTTACATATTGGGTAAGATTCCAATTGTGAATCGTTTGCTACCCAATTTTGCAATGAAAGTTGTTTTTCTATTATTTTTAAATCATCGCGATCAGAGGAAGAAAGTTTAACTTGACTGAAACTTAATTTTACAAAGAAACTAAATATGAAAAGGAAAATTAATTTATTCATTGCAGTTTTGTTGAACCGAACTCAAAGTTAGCATTTTCAGTTTATTTCGGAATTGAAAATACAAGTATTATTGTTTTTTTTATTGACAATATAAGGTTTAAAAATAATCAAATGTGTGAATCTTTAATTCTTGAAAAAAAAATCTAAAAAGATGAAATTTTTTCTTTTTTAACAAGAAAGACCTAATTTTTTTAATCATTTATTTTATCTTTTATCTTATTTAACTCTATCTATAAATTGTAAATTTGCTTGTGCATTCCATTGAACCATTTTATAATTGGAGGGGTTACTATATTTCTTCTGAAGATATTCAATCTCCTTTTTTTGAGAGATCTTATAGTGAATTTGAATTCACAAATTCCATCTATAATTATTGTATTCATCCGCAATGGGACTCTATTGGCTCGCCTACTTTATTTATTAAAATACTATACTGTGATTATGATACAGCTTTTGCTATAATAGAATTAATTGGTGAGTGGAATGACGCGATAGAAAACGACATTATGATTTTCAAAAGAGATATTATTGATTTAATGATTGTGGCAGGCATAAATAAATTCATTTTAATCGGAAAATAAAAGGTGAAATGGAGCATTTTCAAAACGTCGTTGACACTTAAAAAACTTTACTATGTTAATCAAAGATCGACAATGTCTCTTACAATGGAAC
>SYKJ01000123.1 GCA_005798205.1 Bacteroidota bacterium
GATTGTATTTCGAGTTTGGATTTGATAAAACATCTTTCAGATTTATTCCGCTTACTTCTTTTTCTAAATTTTCACCTTCTCGGTTTAGCAAAACCCAATTTAAATAAGCATCTTCTCTCAGCCCCTCAGCTAATGAAACTAAATCAAGAATTTTCATACCTGATACATATTCGTAGTTCCCTGGTCTGTATACTGCGCCACTAATACTTAGTTTATTTTCATAAAGCAATAAAATTTTGTCAACATTGATAACATCTCCGGAGTTTAACTCAAAAAAATCAAAATCTTTTTCAAGTAAGGTTATCAATTTTTTTTGCCCATTCGAGTTTCTCGTAATCAAAACTTTAGATATAAATGCATTCTCTGTAAATCCTGAGCAATATTTGAGTAGTGTTCTAAAAGTTTCGTCTGAGTTTAATTCAAAAACTCCTGGTTTTTTTAGTTCACCGTTGAGAGTCACTCTGTTTACAAAACCGGGTATTCGGATGATGTCACCATTTCGTAAATTTATATTTTTTGAAATATCTCCTGTACACAGAAAGGAATATAAATCAATAAGTTCAAAAATTGCACCTCCTCGAATTAATTCAATTTTTCGGTAAGATCCGTTTTCTCCTGGACCACCAGCAGCATGAAGTGCATTGAATACTGTCGACATTGAGGATACCGTATAATTACCTGGATATCTAGCACCTATTACAGTAACTTGAATAGACTTATAATTTATAATTGAAAAAGATAATTTAGAATTACCAGTCTTTAATGTAGAGAATATGACACTTGCTTTTTTCTTTATAAGACCCTCTAGAGCACCAAACTGTAAACCACCAATTTTTATATCTCCAATATTTTCTAAATTAATAACACCCTCTTTGTTAACCTTTACATTTTGAGTAAACTGTTGAGTACCGTAGATATTTATCTGTAGTTCATCGCCAATGTCTACAATGTATTCTTGTGGGGTAGCAATAGATTGATTAGGTTCAAAATTAAAATCAGAGTTGTTAAAAATTTCATGACCAAAAACAAGGGAATCTCTAAAAAAAACTTCTTTTTCTTTTACCCTTGGCTTAATTTCATCCTCTTTTATGGTTTCTTTATTATTAATTATTGGTTTTGTATTAAGCTCGGTTTTATTTAATCTTTCAGCTAATTGTTTAAACTGATTTTCTGTCATTCCTTTTGAATAAAAATAAGATTGAAGCTGATTAAACGCTACATTTTTATTTTTCAGTTCTAATTTAATTTTTTCAATTTGGTCAACTGTTAAATTTTCGACTTTTAAATCTGTAAAATCTTGAGTTGAGGAAATAAATTCCTGTGCATTTAAGGAAAAAATACCAATGAAAAAGAAACAAATACAAATACAATTTAATCTCATAGGGTGAATTTTAATTTACAAATTTACGTATTTTGACTTGGATAAAATAATATTCTTCTTTTCGTTAAAAATTGGGATAAGATGACCAAATTTAATTTTTGGAGAATAATAAAATATAATTAATATTTAAACTTATTTAGATTATAAGTTGGTTTACTATCTTGGAGAAGAATGTCAACTTTATCAAATCTTTTATGATAATGTAATTAGATAATTATTTTGTTTTGTTTTGTTTCATGTTTTAAGTATTTAACTATTTTTATATTCTAAAACAAAATTATTATGACACTTTTAATCGCAGCTATTACACCAGCTATTTTAATTATGTATTTGGTTTACAGACATGATCTAGAAAAAGAACCTATAAAAATGTTGGTAAAAGCTTTTTTTGGAGGAGTTTTATCGATAGTAATTGCTTTACTAATTGCTCTACCTTTAGGTTTGCTTGAAAGTTTTGTGCCTTCTGGTTTCATAAGATCTTTTTATACTTCATTTTTCTGTGCTGGTATCCCAGAAGAATTTGCAAAATGGCTTATCTTCTATTGGTTCATAAGTAAAGCAAAGGATTTTGACCAATATTACGATGGTATTCTTTACGCCATTTTTATCTCTATGGGTTTTGCCATGGTAGAAAATGTACTTTATGTAGCAGATGGTGGAATAGTTGTGGCTATTAGTAGAGCAATTACTGCTGTTCCTGCACACATGCTTTTTGCAATTCCAATGGGCTATTTTCTTTCTTTATCAAAATTCTATCAAGGTAAAGAATCAACACAAAATACAATATTGAGCTTATTAGTTCCAATCTTACTTCACGGAATTTATGATTTTATTTTAATTTACTTAGTCGCAAAAGCAAAATTAAATCCCCTGCTTTCTATCTTGCTAGTTATTGCTTTTGTCATATTTAATATATACATGTGGCGCTTGGGCTTACGAAAAATCAAAGCGCACATAGCAAACGACAGGGTGAATCAACAAAATCAAGTTGTAGAAAATGAAAACTAAATCTTAAGTCATTTAATTAGCAAATACCATCGACTTGCGCTCGCTTTCTTTTCCGTCAATCAGTAATGAATAATAGTAAATACCAGTTTTTCCATAACCGTGTTCATAAACTACTTCATTGATACCGGGATTCAATTCAATTTTTAAATTCTCAACTATTTTTCCGTTTAAATCAATGATTTGAATTTCGGCTTTTTTGTAAACTATAGACTTGTTTACCGCAACTCCAATAATAGTCGCTTCATCAAACGGATTGGGACGATTTTGCAGTAGCTCAAATGGCCTTGTTTCTTCAGTGCTTATTTCCTCAATGTTTATTTGATTATTTTGAATGACTATTTCTTTTGAAAATAAACTTTCTAATTGATTTTCATCAACTGATGCAACACTTACATAATATACATTTGAAACCGGTGGATATATTGTATCAAAATATCCAACCATTGTATAAACTGAATCCCAGTCGTTTGTTGAAGACCGAATTCCAACCCTGTAATTGGCGTATTGTGCTTCTTGGGTAACTTGTATGACAATTCCTGGTCCTGCAATAGTAGCTGCTACAATGAAATCAGGTTTGTTTGGTCCGATGGCAGCGATAGTTGCACCAACGCCATTAATGCAGGCATTGCGCGCTAAATAATTAAAATCTACAAAAAAGCTATCGATTACACCATCTAAATTGGTGTCTAACCCGATTACATCTGTTGCTGTGTGTTGACGATCCGAATAACCTGGCCCATTCGATGCATCACCGTGTTCGTTAGCTGATGTAAAACGGCTTGCTGCAAATCCATTTTGCCGAAAAGGTATATGGTCGCCACCTCTTCCTGTTCGGTCCTCACTCGACATAATAGTTACGAGCATTGGAATACTTACCAATGGTTTTAATTCTTCTTTGTATTGCAGTTTTATAAACCGAGCGAGTTGCTTGTGCACAGAATTAAAACCACCATAGGAAAAGATACGCACTTGTGTTGAATCAACGTCGTTGTAACTTGGACAGGAGGGAGGAGAGGAGGTTTGTCCACAAATAACACCACCAATAACATCATTGTTGAGTACTGCCTTGATTGGAATATCTTGTTGATTGCAATAATCTGCGATGGCATCAGCTCCATAAAGCCCTTGTTCTTCTCCAATTGTAAGCATAAAAACCAAGGTGTTCTTGAAAGCACATTTACTCATTACGCGAGCAAGTTCAAGTACCAAGGCCGATCCTGACGCGTTATCTTCAATTCCCTCGGCTTGACAAAGCGTATCACATTCATTTTCACAACGACTATCCAAATGACCCTCAATAATTATCACTTGGTGATTCGAGGTATCAGTTCCTGGTAATACGGCAAGAATATTTCGATGTTGTAAAACACCGCAGATATCTCTTTCAAATTGAAAATAAGATGGAATAAGCCGATTTTCTGACGCTAAACTTATGTTTTGAAATTGATTGAATACCCACCGTCTAGCTGCGCCAATTCCAAAAGTTGCTGAAACGGTATCAGAGGCTGTATTTCGATTTTGAAAAGTTGCCAAGCTGAAAATGGTAGATTTAAGAGAATCTGCGTTGACATTATTTTGAATAAATGAAATGATTTGATCGTGGTTTGTGATAGCACTTGAAGAATTATAAATGCTTGGGTTGTAGTTTCCATGCACAATTTGCTCTGCAACTGATGATGTGAAAAGAGAATTAGTTTGTGTAAATCCTAAAAATGGAAAAATGAGAAAATGAAGAATATAAATTAGTGGACTTAAAGTAAATTTCATTCGAGTTGGATTTTGTATTGTTTTAATTTCTAAATAAAATTACAATGAAATTTTCAATTAATTTGTCCTAAAAATCAAACTGAGATAAAAAAACATGTAACTTTAGAATATAAATCAAATTTATAATTATGTTTTCCACTCCAACAGTTGCGGTTACTTACAAGGGTAAAACTTTGACTCAAAGATATTTTGATGAACACCCCGAGATTCATAATCTGTACCC